>JASHVM010000604.1:0-3586 GCA_030044595.1 Streptosporangiaceae bacterium | reverse complement strand
CGAAGTGCACGCGCTGGCCGACGTCGACCTCGACGTCGACGCGGGTGCCATGGTCGCGGTGATGGGCCCGAGCGGATCCGGCAAGTCCACGCTGCTGACCATCGCCGGCAGCCTGGAGGACCCGACCTCCGGCGAGGTCCGCGTGTGCGGGGAAGAGCTGACCAAGCTGTCCCGCAACGCCAAGGCGCGGCTGCGCCGCCGCTCGATCGGTTTCGTGTTCCAGGATTTCAACCTGCTGCCCGGGCTGACCGCGGCGGAGAACGTCTCGCTGCCGCTCGAGCTTGACGGCCTGCCGGCCCGCAAGGCGCGCGCGGCGGGCCTGCACGCGCTGGAAGAGCTGGGCCTGGGCAACCGGGCTGATCAGTTCCCCGACCAGCTGTCCGGCGGCGAACGGCAGCGGATCGCGATCGCCCGCGCCATGGTCGGCCGGCACCAGCTGGTGCTGGCCGACGAGCCCTCGGGGGCGCTCGACTCGGCCAACGGCGAGGCGGTCATGCGGCTCATCCACGCCGCATGCCAGCAGGGCATGGCGGCCGTCGTGGTGACCCACGACGCGCAGCTGGCCTCGTGGGCGGACCAGGTGGTCTTCCTGCGGGACGGCCGGGTGACCGACCAGACCACGCCGCCGGCCGGTCCCGAATCGCTGCTGGGACAAGTCCAATGAGCACGGCCACGGCCGCCAGGCCGGCCGAGGCGGGAACCCTTAACGGGGGCGTTCCCGCCCGGCGGGCCGTCATCCGCTGGGGGTGGCGGCTGTTCCGCCGCGAGTGGCGCCAGCAGTTGATGGTCCTCGCGCTCATCATCGTGGCGGTGGGCGCCACCGTGCTCGGGGCGGCGGTGGCCACCAACACGCCGCCGCAGGCCAACGCGGGCTTCGGCACCGCGGACGATCTCGCCACGTTCCAGGCCCCCAACCCGCACCTGGCCGCCCAGATCGCCGCGCTGGAGCATCGCTTCGGCCGCGTCGACGTCATCGAGAATCAGGCGCTCACCATTCCCGGCTCGATCAACAGCTACGACCTGCGCGCCCAGAACCCGGACGGCCCGTTCGGATCGCCGATGCTCTCCCTGCTCAGCGGGCGTTACCCGACCGCGCCGGATCAGGTGGCGCTGACCCCGGGGCTGGCCTCCGCCCTGGGACTCAAGATCGGTGACGTCTGGCACCAGGGCGGCAGCACGCGCCAGGTGGTCGGCATCGTCCAGAACCCGCAGAGCCTGCTGGACGAGTTCGCGCTGGTCATACCGGGGCAGGTCAAGGTGCCGACGGAGGTATCGGTGCTGTTCGACGCGCCCGGCGTGAAGCCCTCCTCCATCGGGCCGAACGTCCAGACGCCGCAATCGGAGTCGTCCAGCAACCCGATCAATCCGTACACCATCGTGCTCGCGCTGGCCACGGTCGGCATGCTGCTCATCGCCCTGGTGGCGGTGGGCGGCTTCACGGTGCTGGCCCAGCGCCGGCTGCGCGCGTTCGGGATGCTCGGCGCCCTGGGCGCCACGGACAAGAACATCCGCCTCGTGATGCGGGCCAACGGTGTCGTGGTAGGCGTCGTCGGCGCGCTGGTCGGGTTCGCGCTGGGCCTGGCGGCCTGGCTCGCCTACCGGCCCAGCGTCGAGGCCAGCGCGCACCACGTGATCGGCGAGTTCCAGCTGCCGTGGGCGGTGATCGGCCCCGCGATGGGGCTGGCCGTGCTGGCCGCGTTCTTCGCGGCCTCCCGTCCGGCCCGGGCGGTCACGAGGCTCTCCGTCGTGGCCGCCCTGTCCGGACGGCCCGCTCCGCCCAAGCAGGTCCACCGCTCGGCCGTGCCCGGCGTCGTCTTCGCCGTGATCGCGGTGCTCGCGCTGTGGTACGCGGGCAAGAGCAGCAACGGCGGCGGAGCGCCCGAGGTCATCGCGGGCCTGGTCGCCCTCGTGGTCGCGGTGATCCTGCTCTCCCCGCTGTGCCTGGCCGTGCTGGCCAAGCTCGCCAAGCGCACCCCGATCGGGGCCCGGCTGGCCCTGCGGGACCTGGGCCGCTACCGGGCCCGATCGGGCTCGGCGCTCGCGGCCATCAGCGTCGGCGTGCTGATCGCCGGCGTGGTCTGCGTGCTGTCCGCGGCCCGGTACGGCAACGTCCTGGACTACGCCGGACCCAACCTCACCAGCAACCAGCTGATCGTCTACACCCAGAACGGCCCCGGCAGTCCAGGGAACGGGAACGGGGCGCCGGTGACCGGCAGCAGCATGGCCACCCAGACCGCTACCGCGAACGGCATCGCCGCCGCACTCGGCTCGCGCGACGTCATCGAGCTCGAGAACACCAGCGCCACGCTGCAGCACGCCGCGCCCGGCCGCCAGTACTCCGGGCCGCTGTACGTCGCCACCCCCCAGCTGCTGGCCGCCTTCGGGATCAAGGCCTCGCGGCTCAACCCGGACGCCGACATCCTCACCATGCGGCCCGGCCTGTCCGGCATCTCGAAGATGCAGCTGGTGTACGGGAACTACTTCAGCCCCAACGGCGGCCCCGGCAACGGCCCGAACTCCTTCCCCTGCCCGGCCGGCGAGTGCCTGGCCAACCCGGTGATCGAGGAGGTCAGCGCCCTGCCGTCCGGCACGTCGGCGCCCAACACGGTGATCACCGAGCACGCGATAAGCCAGCTCGGCCTGCGGCCCGGCATCGGCACCGCCGGCTGGCTGGTCGTGACCCCGCATCCGCTCACCGCGTCGCAGATCACCAGCGCCAGGGTCACCGCGGCCGCGAAGGGCATGTCGATAGAGACCAGGTCCAGCGCGCCGTCGTCGGCGGAGATCCTCAACTGGGCGACCGTGTTCGGCATCGTCCTGGCGCTGGGCATCGTGGCCATGAGCGTCGGCCTCATCCGCAGCGAGACAGCCAGCGACCTGCGTACCCTGACCGCCACGGGCGCGAGCGGCTGGACCCGCCGCGCGCTCACCGCGGTCACGGCCGGCGCGCTCGCCCTGGCCGGCGCGGTGCTCGGCATGGCCGCGGCCTACCTCGGCTCGGCCGCCTTCTCCTTCGCCAACCACCTGGACGGCCTGGGCGAGCTGGGCTCCGTCCCGACCCGGAACCTGCTCGTGATGCTCATCGGGCTGCCGCTCGTCGCGACGGCCGCCGGCTGGCTGCTGGCCGGCCGCGAGCCGTCCGCGATCACCCGCCAGCCGATGGAGTAGCCAGCCGATGGAGTAGCCAGCCGATGGAGTAGCCAGCCGACGGAGTAGCCAGCCGACGGAGTAGCCAGCCGACGGAGTAGCCAGCTGGCGGAGTAGGCGGCGCTGGCCCCGGGGGGCGACCCCGAGGTCCCCTCCCGAGGGGACCCGCCCCCCGGGGTCCCTACTGGCGCAGGCCGGGCCCGGAGTGCCTGCCCTCGCCCTGGTCGTCGCGCTCCAGGATCTCCGCCGCGCCGCGGACCACGCAGCGCAGTGGGTCCTCCACCAGGACCGCGCCGATGCCGGCGGCGGTCTCGATCCGGCTCACCAGGCCGGGCAGCAGCGCGCCGCCGCCGGCCAGCCGGATCTTGCCGCGGACCACGTCCTCGGCCAGGCCGGCCGGGATGTTGGACAAGATCTCGTGCACCGTCGCGGCGATCGC
>JASHVM010000603.1:0-3251 GCA_030044595.1 Streptosporangiaceae bacterium | reverse complement strand
CTGACGCCGGCTGAGGCCCGCGCCCGGCTCGAGGCGCTCGGCTACGCGGACCCGGCGGGCGCGCTGCGCCACATCGACGCGCTCACCTCGGGCGTTTCGCGGCGCGCGGCGATTCAGCGCACGCTGCTGCCGGTCCTGCTCGGCTGGTTCGCCGACGCCGCCGAGCCCGATGCCGGCCTGCTGGCCTTCCGCCAGGTCAGCGAGGCACTGGGGGAGACGCCCTGGTACCTGCGGCTGCTGCGGGATGAAACAAAGGCGGCCGAGCGGATTGCGCACGTGCTGGCGTCCAGCCGCTACGCCACGGGGTTGCTGCTGCGCGCACCCGAAGCGGTCGCGATGTTCGGCGAGGACGCCGAGCTCGCGCCCCGGGGCCTGGAGCCGCTGCGGTCAGAGATGATGGCCGCGGCGCAGCGTCACGAGGATGACGCGGAGGCCGCGGTGACCGCGGTGCGATCGGTCCGGCGCCGGGAGCTGCTGCGGATCGCCTCCGCCGATATTCTCGGCCTGACCCAGGATCTGGCCGCGACGGGCGAAGCGCTGACCAGCGTCACCCGGGCCACGGTTGAGGCGGCGCTGGCCGTGGCCGTGCGTAAGGTCTCGATCGAGCTGCGGCGGCCGCTGCCGACCCGGCTCGCCGTGATCGCGATGGGCCGGTTCGGCGGTCACGAGTGCGGTTACGGCAGCGACGCCGACGTGCTGTTCGTGCACGATCCGCTCTCCGGCGAGCCGGAACGGCAAGCCTCCGACGCCGCGCACGCGGTCGCCTCCGAGCTGCGGCGGCTGCTCGCGCTCCCGGTGCCCGATCCGGCCCTGGTCGTGGACGCCGACCTGCGCCCGGAAGGTCGGCAGGGTCCGCTGGTGCGGACCCTGGCCGCCTACCGGGCCTATTACCGGCGCTGGTCCGCGCCGTGGGAGGCCCAGGCGCTGCTGCGCGCCGAGCCGGTCGGCGGCGACGCCGGACTCGGCGTCGAGTTCACCCGGATGATCACCGAATTCCGCTATCCGCGGGACGCGATCGGCTCCGCGGCGATCCGCGAGATCCGCCGGATCAAGGCGCGGATGGAAGCCGAGCGGATACCGCGCGGCGCAGACCGCGCGCTGCACGTCAAGCTGGGACCCGGCGGCCTGTCCGACGTGGAGTGGACCGTGCAGCTGCTGCAGCTGCGGCACGCCCACGCGGTGCCCGGGCTGCGTACCACCCGGACCGGTGCGGCGATGGCCGCGGCGGTGCAGGCCGGCCTGCTGGCCTCTGACGACGCGGCCGCGCTCATGGCCGCATGGGATCTGGCCGCACGGATCAGGAACGCGATCGTGCTGGTCCGCGGCCGGCCTGGCGACACGCTGCCCGCCCGGCACGGCGAGCTGACCGCGGTGGCCCGCCTCCTCGGCTACCCGCCCGGCGACGCGGCGCAGGCGCTCGAGCAGGACTACCGCCGCGCTGCCCGCCGCGCCCGCGCGGTCATGGAGCCCCTGTTCTACGGCTGAACCTGGTATCCGTTGGCGCGCAGCACGCACAGGCCGTCGACGGTGAGGAACCCGCGCCAGTCTCGTTCCGCCGCCGGCGACCAGGCTGGCCAGTTGAACATCCAGCCTCCGTCGTCGCGCTGGGCCCGGGCGAGATGGTCCAGGTGGGCCTTGATCGTCGCGTCGTCGAACAAGGCGCGAGCCAGCGAGTCCGGCTCCGGAGCGAAGTCCAGCGGCGAGTGGGTTTCGCCTGGCGCCTTCGGGTCGAGGGCGACAAGGTCCTGGCTGAGGATCAGCGGGCCGACGCGCTCGAACACCTTGCGGGCCCGGTCCCGGTCGGGCACGTGCTGGAGAAATCCGAGTATGCCGAACATGTCGTAGGCGCCCGGGTTGGTCACCTCCGCGAGCCGGGTCCACATCGTCTCGGTCGCGCGGTCCAGCCAGGGATGGCGCACGCCGCGGGCGTGCAGAGTTCCGGCGATCATGCCGGTCTGGATCAGCGAGGCCGGGTGCCCGTCCTGCACCACCCACCAAGGCGCGTGCGGCCAGTTGGTTACGGAGGGCAGCACCGCCGCCGCGCCGCCTTCGGCCGGCGCGACGGACTGGAGCCAGTCGCAGGCATCCCGGACCAGCTCGTCATCCCACGACCCGGTCTCGTCCATGATGCGGAACGCCATCTCGGTCGCGGCGGGCTGGCTGGCCGGATCCCGGAGGTCCGGTTCGAGGGCGTGGCCGAACCCGCCGTCGTCGTTGCGGTAGGCGGCCACCGCGTCTCGCACCGGCTGGGCGGCGCCGTCGCCGAACAACCGCTGGAACCTGCGCTGGTCAAGCACCCGCGCGTTCGCGGCGACGAAGACGGCCGCGGCATCGAAATCAGGAGCGTTCATCGTTTTATGAAAGCAGACGGTGCCGGGCCTGTATTGAACGAAACGGCCATCACCGTGACATGCTGGCAGCATGGATTCTCCGGGATCCCGCTCCGTGCGGGACCTGCCGCCCGGCTACACCGAATGGCAGGCCCCGGCCGCGCTACGGCACGCGGTCGCGTGCCTGTGGGCGCAGGTCACTCCCGGCACCGGCGACCGACCGGGCCTGGTCCTGCCCGACGCGTGCACCGACCTGGTCTGGGAGCAGGGCCGCGGCGCGTACGTGGCCGGCCCTGATACCGGCCCGGTCCGCACGGTGATGACGGCCGGCACGGTCATCCTCGGCGTCCGCTTCCGGCCTTCGGCCGGCGGCCCCGCACTCGCCGTGCCGCTGAGCGAGCTCCGCGATCAGCGTGTCGACCTGGCGGAGCTGCGGCGCCGCAACGCGAGGCGGTTGCCGGAGACGCTCGATCCGGATGCCGCCGCGGCCCGCATGCTGGACGTGGCGGCCGCCCTGGTCGCCGACGGCGAGCCGGACCCTGCCGTGACCCGGGCCGCCGCGCTGCTGGCCGACCCCCGGGCGCGCACCGAAGACGTCGCGGCGGAGGTCGGCCTCAGCCTGCGGCAGCTGCGGCGCCGCTGCCACGCCGCGGTCGGCTACGGCCCGAAGACGCTGCAGCGCGTGCTGCGTTTCCGCCGGTTCGTCTCGCGGATCGACGCCGAGCCCGAGGGCGGGCAGCACGCCCGCGACCTGGCCGCCCTCGCGGCGCACGCAGGTTACGCGGACCAGGCGCACCTGACCCGGGAGTGCCGCGCGCTGGCCGGCCTGACGCCGGCGGCGCTGGCCAGGCAGCGAGGACCCGTCCGCGCCGGTGCGCGATGATAGGGACGTGACGCCTCAGCGTCAGTCGGCGATCATGG
>JASHVM010000602.1:0-8095 GCA_030044595.1 Streptosporangiaceae bacterium | reverse complement strand
GGGCGGAGGGAAGGGCACTTCTCATGCCTCGACCCGGTTAACGGCGGTCGACGGAGGTGAACGATATGACACTGTCAACTGACGGCACGCTGGTGCTGATCGCGATCGTAGCGGTCGTATCGCCCATCCTCGCGGAGCTCACGGGACGGTTGGCGATTCCGGACGTGGTGACTTGGCTGGCTGGCGACACGCCGGCGGGAACTGGCAGCGGCGTGAGCACGGCGTCGTTCTGCTCTGTCTCGGCCATCGCGCGGGAACTGACCGAGACCGGCGCACATGCTACGGGCGGGCAGGCCGAGGCGGGGTGACATCAGCACGGGACTGGCAGCGCGGATGGGACCACATCTGGCGGCTGTCCCGTCGCAGCGCGCTGGTAAACCGCCATCGTGTCGGCGTCGAAACTCGAGCTGTAGGAAACCCAGCTCACGCACCCGCCCTGGTGCCGACCCCCGGTCACGCCGTAAAGGTCGCCCCGGCCCGTCTGGGAGTCGTAGTCGGCGAGCCAAGGGCCCCCGCTCGTCCCGTCGGCAAAGCCGCCGCAGCGGAAGGACGGGTACCCGCGGCGGGCGACGGCCTGGTTGAGGCAGATAACCGGCTGACCGCCGGTGCCTGCGGGATACCCGACCACGACGGTCCACCGCGGTGGCTTGCTGCCCACGACCAGCGGGTCGCCGCCTACGACGCTCTGGAGCGTGCGCTCCTTCCCGCCGACGTCCTGCGGCCGCACGGTCAGGAAAGCGAAATCCGCCTGGGGATCCTGGTCCAGCATCCAGCGCTGGCTGACGTAGGCGCCGGTCACGTCCCACGCACCGTAGGGTGCCTGACCGTCGTGGTACATCGGGACGAACTCGAGGTCCTTCGCATCTCCTGACAGGCAGTGCGCCGCGGTGGCGATCAAGTCCCCTGAGGGGCTGTCCACCACGCTGGCGGAGCAGAAGTGCGGCTCGTTTTGCCATGATCCCTGGAACAGGGCGCCCACCTGCGGGAGACCGTCGAAGGAGGCGGCATCGGGGGAAACGGCGCCTCCGCCGGGCAGCAGGATCGCCGCTAGCGCCGCTCCCGCCGCGACGGCTGCGACGATCCAAGGGGCCGCGCGGCTCGACAGCGACCGCCGAGCCGCGTTGACCGCGGGCCGCACGCGAACACCTCCTCCTCAGGGGATCTCCGGTCAGGGCAATCCGCGGGCCGGGGTCAATCCGCGCGACCAACCGTGGCGAGCAGCTGGGGGTCGGCCTGGGCGTCGGTTTTGAGGGACGCGCCCCGGTGCAGGAGGAACGGCGTGGTGATGTTGACGGCCATCCCGACCACCATCACCGCGACGTAAGCGATCGTTCCCGACGTCGACAGGTGAGTCGCAGGAACGAACCCGAGGAAGAAGGTGAAGACCGCCCCGGCCACCCCAGCACCGACCACCAGCGCGAGTCCCAGCGTCCCGCCCGGGATCTTGAACGGGCGCGGGGCGTTTGGCTTGGTGATGCGTAGCCGCACCACCGAGATGTACATCAGGAAGTACATGATCAGGACCGTATGAGCGACCAGCGCGGTGAGAATCCAGTAGTAGGTGTTGATGCTGTTGACGAACACCATCGCCAGCGCGACCACCGAGCCGAGGATCGCCTGCAGGAGCAGGATCTTGGTGGGGGCGCCGCGGCGGTTGGTCCGGCCCCACCACGGGCTCAGGTGGCCGTCTCCGGCGACCCGGCGCATCCCTTCGGCCGGGCCCATGCTCCAGGAGGCCAGGCCGCACAGCACGCCGATGATCACCAGCACGCCGAACGGCTTTACCAGCGAGCTGATGCCGAGCTTGGCGAAGAAGATGGACACCGCCTGCATGATCCCGCCGGCGAGCTCGATCTGCTTGGACGGCACGACCATGGCGATGGCCACGCTGCCCAGGATGGACAGCGACGCGACCGTCGCCGCCGACATCAGCACCGCCCGGGGGTAGCTGCGTTTGACGTTCCGGGTCACGTGGGAGTAGAAGCCGCCGATCTCCATCCCGGCGAAGGCCACGACAATGCCGGCCGCGTAGACCAGGCTGGCCAGGCCGTGCCAGGTCGGCACGATGCTGGTGGCGTGGAAGGGGACCTGCGAGGGATTGCCGCTGCCGACCCACCACAGGCCCAAAGCGATAATCGCCAAGGTCGGGATGGCGGTCCCGATCACGACACCTATCCCGGTCCAGCGGGCCGACTTCAGGGATCCCAGCAGTGACGACAGCGTCACGCCCCAGAAGATCACCAGCATGACGGGCACCAGGAATGCCTTGTTCTGGGACAGGTTCGGGTTGATCACGTACGCGGCCGTCGTGGCCAGGAACACCATCACCGTGGGAAACCACGCGATGTTATTCGACCAGTCGCACCACACGGCCAGGAAGCCCCACCGGGAGCCGAACGCCTCCCGGACCCACCGGTACATGCCGCCGCCCACGGTGGTCGCCAGTTCGGCCGAGCACAGAGCCACCGGGATCAGGTAGGTGAGGACGGCGATGGCGTAGAAGAAGATCGCCGACCAGCCGAAGGTGGCCGTGGTGGGCAAGTTACGGATGCTATCCATGGCAGCGATCAGCACCAGCGCCAGGCCGATCGCACCCAGCCTGCGTCCGGTGCGCGCGGCCGCCGGCGCCTCGACGAGGGGCTCGGCCAGCGCCGTGACCGAGCTTTCCGCGGCCAGTGATCCGGTGCCGCCGTCAGCGTGACGGCCGCCGGTCAGATGCCACTGTCGGATCGTCATGACACTAGCTCCTTGGGTCGGGTGTCGGTGACGGGAGTCTTCGGCTTCATGAACCGGCCGACGAGAGGCAGTTCGGATACGGACTCGGCGCGGGCGATGGCCAGGCCGGCCCTTGGCATGTGAGCCCGGTCGTCAGCGACCGAGTAGCGGGGACGCCATTCGGGGTCGTACTTCTTGTTGAAGTTCCATAGCGACTCGATCTGCATGCTGTCGCTGAAGCGATGGAATACGGCCTTCTCCGCCGAATGCCACGGCCCCGCACCGTTCTCCCCGGCTACCACGGCGCGCATCGTGGCGAAGTTGAGGCCGAGGCCGTTCAGTCCTCGTTCGGCCATCCAGTTGATCGTCTCGATGATCACGAAGTCGGTCAGGCCGTTGGGCGCGTCGGGGTCGCTCGTCCTGCGCATGAGGTCCAGGGAGTAGCCGTTAATGTGGCTCGCGGGGACGTACTGGTTGAACGCCACCGGCCGGCCTTCGGGGTCCATGCAGACGGCCAGCAGGAGGCCGGCGTCGCGCTCGTCGAACATCCGGCTCAGGGTCATCGAGAAGCCGCGCTCCGCCTCGCCCTGACGCGTCTCGGTCGCCAGATCATCCAGCTGCTTGCGCAGTTCCGCGTCGGCCTCCAGGGTGGGCATGACCACGACGTGGTAGCCGGACTTGGACACCCGGTTGTAGGCCCCTCGCAGCGACTTCATCGACTTGCCCCGGAGCGAGAAGGTCTGGCAGTCGACGATCGCCTCGTCACCCATGTAGACCCCGGTCAGCCCGGCCGCCCGGTAGATCGGAAGCCAGGGCGCGGATGCGCCGAGGACGCAGATGTACCACCCGTTGGTATCGGCCAGGTCCATCGCGTCGGACCAGGCGTCCAGGCGCTCGTCGACGGGTCCGATCGGGTCGGGCGACACGAGCATGACGCGGTTGATGACCGAGTAGGCCACCAGGGTGTTCCCGGAAAATAGCCACGACTTGTCGTCCCGCAGGGCGAAGTAGTCGAGTGTGTCGCCGCCGTAACGATCGAAGATGGCACGGGCGCGCTCGAACGCCCTGGTTCGCTCCTCTCCCGTTCGCCGGTGCTCGCGGCCAGGCAGAGCGGTGGCCAGGACGAGGATCACGGTGCCCACGATGGCGACGACGACCAGGGCGCGGACCCGTTGGTTGTTGTCGAAGGCGTCCGCCACTCCGGCGGCCAGGGCGATGACGACCAGGCTGATCATGATGACCCAGCCCAGCGCGCGGCGGAAGCCCGACGGGCTGACCCGGAAGTGGCGGTGCTCGAGCAGTAGCCACAAGCCGAACAAGCAGGCGATGATCGACCCTTCCAGCCCCACGTCTCGGGTCAGGCGGTAGACCGTGCTCGCCAGCAGCAGGACCAGAGCCGCCAGCCAGGCCCTGCGGTAGCCCAGCCGCACCCCTCGAGCCACTCCGGCCAGAGCCAGGCCGCCGATCACGGCGGTGACGCCGCTGACGGGATGAATGCCGAAGGGCAGCCAGTGATCGACTGGACGGGTCCAGCGGACCGACCACAGGAACGCGAAGACCACGTTCAGCAACCCGGCGATGAGCAGCGTGAACGCGGCCACCCGCCGGACCCGGCGACGGCGCACCCACGGCATCAGGGCCCGCTCGCTGATAGGCCAGGTGGCTCCGGTGGGGAGATGGCCGACGACCTCAAGCGTCTGGGGGCGGGCCCGCTCTGGCGCGAGAACCAGTCGCTCGAGAAGAGAAGGCTTACCGATGGGACGTTCGGCCAGGGACAGCGAAACCGACAACACAGACCCGGCCGTCAGCTCGACCATAGACAGCCGCCGGACAGCCAAGAACGGCGTCGGCAGCCCGAACCTGGCCTTTCGCCCGCGGACGACCTCGGTCGCGCATCCCGTGTTGGCGTAGAACCCCTCTCCCACCTGGGAGAGCTCGGGCTCGTGGGTGTGGCCGGTGATCAGGCCGGCGTACCCCGCGGAGATCAGCCGGGCTGCTTCGGCCCGGACGGTTGCGTTGTGGGCCGCCGCGTCACCCCGGTCGCTGACCGAGGCGTCGGCCAGGGCGCGGTTGACCCGGAGCATGGTGGCGATCCCCGTTACCGCGGCCACCACCGCGAAGGCGACGACCAGGATGCCGAACCAGACCAGCCACCGCTCGGCGTGATGGTTCAGCAGCGGCTTGACCCCGGGCGCGAAGGACATGAAGCGCAGCACCAGCGCCGCCGCGAACGGCACCGCCAGCCACCACAGCCATCCCGCGACCATCCGGTACAGCAGGCGCGATCCGAGGAAAGCGGACGGATCCCCGTTGCACCACCGGACGCCCTCCAGCAGCGCGCCCGGCTTGTCACGCGACGCGAGCTTGGGCAGCACCTGACGCACCACATGGTGGCCCAGCGGCGTGTCGACCGGGGACCTGGGATCGTCAAACGCGTTGTACTGATCGAACTGATGACCGTGCATTACCCGAACCAACTGGCTGCCGTTCCCCGTCGCCACCTCGAGGTCGCAGGCCAGCGCCACGTCGGTCAGGCCAAGGCGGTCGCGAAGCACCGCGACCGAATCGGGGTCCCAGGCGAGCTGGCCGTCGTGGTTTCCGGGGGTCAGCACGACGCGATGATCCCGACCTTCAGCGAAGCGCTTGACCGCTTCGGTGAACTGAGGATGGGAATCCAGGATCGCGGTCACGTCGGGAGCCGCCGCGAGCATCTCGAACCCGTCGCCGGCGATCACCAGCATCCCGGGCTCGTGGAAACCGTTCAGCAGCTCCGAAAGCTCGTCGGCGGCGCGCGCGGACACCTGCGACGCGACCGGCGCGAGGTGCAGGTCGCTCACCACGACTACCCGGTCGCCCCGCCCCACTTCAAGCGTGATGAGATCGGGAACGAAAAATTGTTCGAGAGTCCGACTTGCTCCGGCCGCGCCGCCGGGGGCTTGGTCGAGGGACGTCGGCCACCTTAGCTCCTGGCCTTCCAGTACGTCAGTCATGACGTTGCCTCCGGCCGCATGATCGGGAACAAGATGACGTCGCGAATCGCCGGGACTTCGGCGAGGAGCATGACCAGCCGGTCGATGCCGATGCCGATGCCGGAGGTCGGCGGCAGCCCGAACTCCAGCGCGCGCACGAAGGCGGCGTCAGCCGGATGAGCCTCGACGTCTCCTCTGCCGGCCGCCGCAGCCTCGGCCTCGAACCGCCGCTGCTGCTCGTCGGGGTCGTTGAGCTCGCTGTATCCGTTGGCCAGCTCCCGGCCCGCGATCACGAGCTCGAAGCGGTCGGTAACGGTGGGGTCCTCGAGGGACTGGCGGGCGAGCGGCGAGACCTCGGTCGGGTAGTGGTAGATGAACGCCGGACCGGCGGTCTGGGTCATCAGCACCTTGTCGTAGAGCTCGAAGATCAGCTTTCCCGAACCCCACGACGGCAGGTAGGGGACATCGTTGGCTTCGCAGACCTGACGCACGTGCTCCACCGGCATGGATGGGTGCACCCGCTGGCCGAGCCGCTCTTCGAGCAGGTCGAGCAGGTCGAGGCGCGGCCAGGGCGGCTCCAGGTCGACGTGATGGCCCGCGAAGTCGAATTCGAACCGGCCGGTAGCGGCCTGCGCGGCTTCGGCGATCAGGTACTCGGTCAGGTCCATTCCGTCGTGGAAGTCGCCGAAGGCGCGGTACGCCTCGAGCGAGGTGAACTCCGGGCTGTGCCGGGTGTCGATCCCCTCGTTGCGGAAGTTACGGGCTATCTCGAACACCCGCTCATAGCCTCCGACCACCAGCCGCTTGAGGTAAAGCTCCGGCGCGATGCGCAGGCTGAAGTCGGTATCGAGCGCGTTGGCGTGGGTGAAGAACGGACGGGCTATGGCCCCGCCGGCCTGAGGCTGGAGGATGGGCGTCTCGACCTCCACGAAGTTCTGCGCCGCGAGCCGTTCCCGCAGGACGGAAAGAGTCTTGAAGCGGATGTCGAAGACCCGGCGGCTCTCCTTGTTGGCCAGCAGGTCCACCTCGCGCTGGCGGTACCTGGTTTCTGCCTCGCTGAGGCCGTACCACCTGTCGGGCAGGGGCCGGAGCGCCTTCGTCAGGATCTCCAGGCCCCTCACGTCCACCGAGAGCTCTCCTCGCCGACTGGTTATCACCTCGCCCGTGACGCCGACCCAGTCGCCAAGGTCGACAAGTCCCTCGACGGCAGCCGCGTCGTCCGGCAGGTGGTCGGCCTGGAACATCAGCTGAACGGCGCCGCTGGCGTCTTCGATGGTGACGAACCGAAGCTTGCCGTGACCCCGCATGGACACCACACGTCCGGCCACCCTGGTTACCTCACCGGTTCGCGTGTCAGGCTCCAGCTCGGAGTAGATCGCGTGCAATTCGGCCAACGTCGCGCTGCGCTCGAATCGGGTGGGATAGGGGTTGATGCCCCGGGCTTGGAGCGCGTCGCGCTTGGCCCGGCGTTCGGCGGTCTGGGCGGCCAGCCCGGCCAGGACGGTGGGGTCGGCCGACGGCTCTTGGTGTGCTGGCTCATGATGCAGGACTGGGGCGCTCATCGTGGCTGTCCGTCTTTCTCGGTTCAGTTGCTCGGTGTGGACAGGTCCACTGTCGGCTGCGCCAGGCGCGTAGTCCCTAGAGAAACTCCCTAGTTCGTCTCCCCAGGAAGGTCTCCTGGGATGGCGCCGTGCCGCCGGTTAGGCTCGTGTTCGTCCGCAGTTGCCACCGCCACAGGCAGGAGCGAAATGGGCGTGCAGGACCGGCAGACCTCGCTCGACCCGTTCGTCGGCCGGGCAGCGGAGCTCACGCGTGTCGCCGAGGTAATGGCCCGGGTGGAGGCAGGACAGCCGTGGCTGGTGGCCATCGAGGGCGAAGCGGGGGTGGGGAAGACGGCCCTGGCGCGGCGGTGCCTGGCCGAGGCCACCGGCCTGAGCGTGCTGTCGGCTCGTGCTGACCAGGCCGAGGCCGATCTGGACTTCGGCATCGTCGACCAGCTGCTGCGAGCGGCCGGAGATGCCTCCCCGGCGGTCCCGCCGACGGACGGGACCAGCTCGCCTGCTTCGTCGTTCGCCGTGGGCGCGCGGCTGCTGCAGGTCGTGGGAGAACAGCAGGCCAAGGGGCCGGTGGCCATTTTGGTCGACGATCTGCAGTGGGGCGACCGTAAATCGGTGGAGGCCTTGACGTTCATGTTGCGGCGGCTGTCGGTCGATACGGTGGTGGCCTTCGTCACCTATCGCGGGGCCGGCGGCCGCCTGGACGAGGCGGCCCAGCGGATGCTGCTCAGCGTCGAGAACCGGCTGCATCTGCCGCTAGCCGGGCTGGACGTGGATGAGGTTGCGATGCTGGCGGCCGCGCTCAGGGCGGGATCGGTGGACGATGAGGCTGTTCAGTGGCTCTACCGTCGTACC
>JASHVM010000065.1:0-3131 GCA_030044595.1 Streptosporangiaceae bacterium | reverse complement strand
CGAGGGCACCGCCGTGGCCGAGGGCTACCAGCGGCTGCGCGGCGGCGGCCTGCCCGCGTATCAGCGGATGCTGCACTCGGACGACGCCCGCGAGGGCGTGCGCGCCTTCGCCGAACGCCGGCCGCCCCGGTGGACCGGCCGCTGACCCAACGGACCGGGCGGCGTGCGGGCCGGGGGAAACGCAGGCGGCGGCGCCTCCCCGGTACGGCACCGTAACGGTCTCGTATCGTTGCCGTCGTAGGCTGCGGGTGCGGGCGATCGGGCGACGTGAACCGGGGAGGGCGCCGTGGCGGTGGACGTCACCGAGGGACGTTTCCGGCTCGCGTCACCGGCGGCGGCGGACGCCGTCGGCCTGATCGGAGTGGTGCTGTTCGTCGCCACGGTGCCGCTCGCCGCCGCGACTCACGCCCTGACGGTCGGGAATGTCGCGACGAACACCGTGATCTTCGTCGCCTACGGCGGGGTGGGCTTCGTGCTGGCCAGGCGCCTGCCACGCAATCCGATGGGATGGATCCTGCTGAGCCTGGCGGTGCTGCTCGCGGCGAGCAATTGCGCGGGCAGGTACGCGGTGCTCATCTACCGTTTCGGGCACGGCACGCTGCCGCTCGGACCGGTCGCGGTGCTGCTGGACCTGGTGTGGGCACCGGCGATCGTGCTGTTCCCGCTGGCGATCCTGCTGTTCCCCGACGGCACGCTGCCCTCCCCGCGCTGGCGCTGGGTGGTGGCGGCCTACCTGGCGATCGGCGCCTGCTGGCCGGCGAGCATCTACGCCGTCGCCGTCGCCGCCATCGCCGGGCATCACATCCAGGTGACGGCCGGCGGGGACCTGACGGCCGTCGACCAGCCGAGCGGGACCGCCGCCTGGCTGACACCCGCGCAGGAGGTGATCCTGCCCCTGTTGGTGGTGTTCTGGCTGTTGTTCGTGGGCCGCCAGGTGGCCAGCTTCCGCCGGTCCTCCCTCGAGCGCCGTCAGCAGCTGAAATGGCTCCTGGCCGGCGCCGTGGTCTGCTTGCTGGGCGGGGCAGTGGTCACGTTGGTCAGCACGCTGGACACGCACCCGTCGGCGCTCGCGCAGGCCGCTATCAGCATCGGCAGCGCCGCGATCATCGCGTTTCCGCTCAGCATCGGGGTGGCCATCTCGAAGTACCGGCTGTACGACATCGACCGGATCATCTCCCGGACCTTGGCCTACGCGATCGTGACCGGGCTGCTGGTCGGGCTGTACGCCGGGCTGGTACTGCTGGCCACCCAGGTGCTGACGGTCAAGACGCCGGTGGCGGTGGCCGCCGCCACCTTGGCCGCCGCCGCGCTGTTCAACCCGCTGCGCCGCCGCGTCCAGCACGCCGTGGATCGCCGGTTCAACCGGACGCGCTACGACGCCGACCGGATCGTCGCCGCCTTCGCCGCCCGGCTGCAGGACGCGGTGGACCTGGACGCCGTCCACGCCGCGCTGCTCGGCGCCGCGCAGCGGGCGCTGGAACCCGAGCACGCCTCGGTCTGGATCAGACCGTATGGCCCGCCGCGCGACTGACCGGCGGCCGTCCCGCCGGACGCGGTATGAGGACCTTCGATCCCGAACGAACGGTGGCATCAGCGCCCGCAATAGTATCGACGTCGACGGTCATCCGGCCCGGTAAGGGGAACCTGATGAGCTTCGCGCGCCGGCTACCGGCTCAGCCGCCGGGATGAAGCCTTGAGCGAGCTGCCTGCGACTTCGGATGAGCCATCGCTCGCGGTCAAGATCGACAGCGAGAAGGGGCACCCGCTGGCGTGGCAGGCGGTGGTCAAGCGCGCCGCGGTGGTCGCCGTGGCCGGCATCACCATCTACCTGGTATTCCCCGCGATCACCGAGGTGCTGGCGTCGTGGCCCCGGCTGTCCACCCTGCACCCCTGGTGGATCACCGCGGCGATCGCGGCCGAGGTCGCCCACTTCGGCTGCACGTTCGCGCTGCAGCGGCTGGCGCTGCGGACCAAGGCCTGGTTCGGCGTCATCACCTCCCAGCTGGCCGGCAACGCGATCAACCTCATCATGCCGGGAGGCGCGGCGGTGGGCGCCGCCGTCCAGTTCCGGATGCTGGCCACCAGCGGGCTGGACACCAGCTCGACGGTGGGCGGGCTGGCGGCGTTCTCGCTGCTCGGCGTCGGCGGGCTGCTGGCGCTGCCGGTTTTCGCGCTGCCCGTCATCCTGGTGGGCGCGCCCGTCAACCGCGGCCTGGTCAACGCGGCCATCCTCGGGGCGGCGGGGTTCGTGGCGTTCGCCGCGTTCGGGGCGGTCATCCTGACCTACGACGCGCCGCTGCGCTGGGTCGGCCGGGTGGCGCAGCGGGTCGGGAACTGGGTGTTGCGGAAACGGCCGCCGCTGCAAGGCCTGGACCAGACCCTGCTGGCTCAGCGCAACGAGATCCGGGCGGTGCTGGGCAGGCAGTGGTGGCAGGCCCTGCTGCTGTCCGCAGGCCGCCTGGCGTTCGACTACCTGTGCCTGCTGTTCGCGTTGCGGGCCACCGGCGCCCGCCCGCGTGCCTCGGTGATCCTGGTGGCGTACGCGGCGGCCGGCATCGTCGGGATGATCCCGGCCACCCCGGGCGGCCTCGGGCTGGTGGAGGCGAGCATGACCGGGCTGCTGGTGCTGGCCCAGGTCGACTCCAGCCAGGCGCTGCTCGCGACGCTCGCCTACCGGCTCGCCTCGTACTGGGCGCCGCTGTGCGCCGGCCCGATCGCCTACGGCGTCTTCTGGCTCCGGTACCGCGGCCGCCGGTCACCCCCGGAAACCGCGGTGCCGCAGACGTGATCCGGCCGGGGTACAAATGCGGTGATGGGCCTGGCGCGACACGATAATCCGCAGAATCGAGGAGACGTATGAATGCGTCACTGCTGGCGGTCCTCAACGACGCCGAGCGGCTGCTGGTGGCTCAGACCGAGCAGGCTGAGCTCGCCGCGCTGGATGAGGACGCGGCCATTGAACTTGAGAGCCGGATCAGGCGCGCGCGGAACAAGTACGTCAGCCAGTACCGCCGGGGGGCCAGCGCGCGCGTGGTCGAGCTGGGCGGGCGCGGCAAGGCGCGGCCGGAGAACACCCGGGCGCTGATGAAGGCCGAGGCGTTCGAGACGGCCCTGGCCCGGACCAGCCGGAG
>JASHVM010000601.1:0-4186 GCA_030044595.1 Streptosporangiaceae bacterium | reverse complement strand
CCGGCTGGATGAGGTAGATGAGCCAGATACCAGCGAAGAACCAGCGCAGCGCGCTGCCGGTCCCCGGCACGTTCCGCAGGCCGAGGGCGCCGCTGAACAGGCCGGTCCGGGGCCATCGGCCCTGGTCCTCCGCGGACCCGACGGCCGCGCCGGACCCGCCGGTCTGGCCAGTCGCGCCGGTCTTGCCGGACCCGCCGGTCGCGCCGGAACCGCCGGTCTCGTTGGTCGCGGGCCGGGCGGGCGGGCTGGCCTGGCCCGTCTGCCCCGTTTGCCCCGAGCCTCCCACTCCTATCGCCATCGCGCGCTCACCTCCGGGACCGCATATCTATGCTGCCACGTTTCCCCGGCCGCGCCGCCGGGCGCACCGGTGCTGCTGCGCCCCGTGTCCCGGTGTCCCGGCCAGGCCCCCGTAGCGCTGGCCGGGTCTGCCCTGTCATCGGTGCCCCGGTTCAGACCGTCTCCGCGGTGGCGCGGACGGAGGCGGTGGCCAGCGCCAGGAAGATCCCCAGCCATATCAGCAGGCCGATGGCCAGGGTGGCCGATACCGAGGCGTTGCTGATCACGTCGGTGCCGATCTTCACCGCGTCGTAGGTGGGCGTGAGCTCGCCGACCTTCTGCAGGAAGCCGGTCATCGGGAACCACAGGCCGCCGAGGATGGCGAAGAAGAAATACAGCACGATGCTGATCGGCTGCACCTGATCCGGCTGGTACCGGTAGCCGATGGCCACGGCGAGCGCGGCGAAGATGGTGGCGCCGAACCAGACCGTGACCGCGATGGCGGGCCACTGCCAGGCCTGCAGGTGCACGTTCCCGTAGAAGCGGCCGAGCAGGAGCACGACCAGAATGGACGGGATCGTCGTGGCCATCGAGACGATCACCTTGCTGACCACGTAGGCGTTGGCCGGCAGCGGGGTAAGCCGCAGCTGGCGGATCCAGCCGTCCTTCTTCTCCTGGGAGATTCGCTGCGCGTTGCCGGTCAGCGCGCCGCTGAAGGCGCCGAACATGGCCATCGAGATCATGTAGTACGCCCCGAGCGAGATGCCGTAGGCTCTCGTGCTCACGTCCTTGCCGACCAGGAGGTAAATCACGACCGGAAAGGCTACGGTGAAGATCAGGTAACGCCTGTTGCGCGTGAGGCGCAGAAGCTCGGCTCGTACGAGCGCTAGCGTGCCGCTCATTCAGATCGTCTCCCCTGAGTGCTCGTTTCCGTCGGACCGGTCGTCTTCTGCGGTGATGGCCAGGAAGGCCTGTTCCAAGCCGAGGCTGCTGACCTCGATCTCGTGCGGCCGGTAGCCCGCGTCCAGCAGCGCGTACAGCGTGGCGTCGGAATCGCTGGACTGGATCTGCACGAGGTCGCGCCTGACCTCCAGGTTCACCAGCCCGGGCAGGCCGAGCAGGAACGGCTCGTCCACCCGGTCCAGCCGGAACGAGAGCCGCTTGGCCCCGGCCCGGGCCTTGATTTCGGCCGGCGTGCCGTCCGCGAGCAGCCTGCCCCGGTTGATGACCAGGATCCGGTCCGCGGCCTGATCGGCCTCTTCCAGGTAATGCGTGGCGAACAGCAGCGTGCGTCCCTGCGCGACCTCTTCCTTCATGCTGGCCCAGAACAGCTGCCGGGTTTCCACGTCCATGGCCGTGGTCGGCTCGTCCAGCACGATCAGCTCGACCTTGCCGACGATGGCCAGCGCGAACCGCACCCGCTGGGTCTGGCCGCCGGACAGCCGGTCCACCCGCTGGTCGGCGAAGCTGGCGATGCCCGCCCGGTTGAGCGTGATGTCCACCGGTTCCGGCCTCGGGTGAAAGCTGGTCACCAGCGTCACCAGCTCGCGCACCGTCACTTCGGGCATCAGCCCGCCGGACTGCAGCATGGCCCCGACCCGGCCGGACTTCACCGCGTGGTACGGGTCGGAACCGAACATCGTGATCCGCCCGCTGGTGGGCTTGCGGAGCGCGAGAAGCATGTCCAGCGAGGTGGACTTGCCCGCGCCGTTCGGACCGAGCAGCGCCACGGTCTCGCCGGGGCGCAGGTCCAGGTTCAGCTGGTCGACCGCCCGCAGGCTCCCGTACTGCTTGGACACGTTCTGGAACGAGACAACCGGTGCGCTGCCGTGCCCGCCTGCACCGCTGTAACCCGGATCAGGGCGGTAGTCGGTGGCGCTGCCGTAAGCAGCGCCACTCTCGTTACTTCTAGCACTATGGCTCACTTGGTTCCCCGTCCTCCGGCCTTTTCCCTGGCCGGTTTCGCACCCGACGCCCGTACGTCCATATCATCACCGGACCCGGTGTCCCGGGTAGTGCTTTATCTCAGCGGCCGGCCATGACATGCGTCATCTCCGGCCCGGTGACAGGCGATGCTGCCTGGGGTTTTGCGGGAGCGGCGGCGACTCGGCGGCTACCGGCCGGCCGCGTAGCCTTGCATGCCGCGGGGGTTGGCGGCGGCGTACAGGACGCCGCCCCGGCGGGCCACCGCGCTGACCCGGCCGAGCGACCAGGCGGGCCGGACGTTGACCAGGTGGCCGCGCCGCCGCAGCTCCTCGATCACGGCGGCGTCGGCTCGCGACTCGATGTCCAGTACGCGCGGCTGCGCCTGGCGCGGGTAGAACGACGACGGCATGTGCGCGGAATGGAACGCGGGGAAGTCGATCGCCTGCTGCAAGTTCATCCCGAACTGCACGTGGTTGAGGAAGAACAGCAGCGACCACTGGTCCTGCTGGTCACCGCCGGGGGTACCGAACGCCAGGTACGGCCGGCCATCCCGCAGCGCCAGGCTCGGCGAGAGCGTCGTCCGGGGCCTTTTGCCCGGCACCAGCGTGTCCGGCAGCTCGGGCGTGAGGGTGAACATCTGCGCGCGCGTGCCGAGACAGAACCCGAGCCCCGGGATGACCGGCGAGGACTGCAGCCAGCCGCCGCTCGGCGTGGCCGACACCAAGTTGCCGAACCGGTCGGCCACGTCCAGGTGACAGGTGTCGCCGGCCCGGTAGCTCGATCCCGCCGGGCCGATGGTGTCCATGGTCGGCTCGCCCGTGCCCGGGTCGAGCCGCCGCGCCGAGGGCTCCGGGTTCGGGTCCCCGTCCGTGTCATCGTGCCCGGCCCGGCCGTAGCAGCCGGTCACAAACCCCGGCAGCCGGGGCTCCCGGCCGTCCGGGGCGCCGGGACGCAGCTCGGCTGACGCTTGCGTGCCGATCAGGCGGCGCCGGGTGTCGGCGTATTCGGCCGACAGCAGCGCCTTCACCGGCACGTCGGTGAACTCGGGGTCGCCGTACCAGGCCTCCCGGTCGGCGAAGGCGAGCTTGGCGCATTCGATCACGGTATGGACGTACTCCGCGCTGCCCGGACCGCCCGTGGCCGCCAGATCGAAGCCCTCGAGCAGCGCGAGCTGCTGGCCGAACACCGGGCCTTGTCCCCACGGCTTGGTCTTGCACACGGTCAGGCCTTGGTAGTCGTAGGTCAGCGGTTCCTCCAGGCGCGGCCGCCAAGCCGACATGTCCGCGTAGCAGAGCAGTCCCCGGTGCGGCTGGCCGGTCACGTCGACCACCTCGGTGGAGGCGACGTAGGCGGCGATCGTCTCCGCCACGAAGCCTTCGTAAAAGGCCCGCCTGGCCGCCTCGACCTGCTCGTCGCGGTCGTCGCTGGCCGCCTCCGCCTCGTCCAGGATGCGCCGGTAGGTGGCGGCCAGCGCGGGGTTGGCGAACAGCGAACCGGGCGCCGGCAGCTGGCCGCCGGGCAGGTAGATTTCGGCCGAGCTCGGCCAGTGGTCGCGGAACAGCCCGGCCACGCTGGCGATCCCCCAGCTGATCGCGGGCAGTACCGGGTAACCGCTGGCCGCGTAGCCGATCGCATAGCTCATCACGTCCCGCAGCCGAAGCGTGCCGTACTCCCGCAGCAGCAGCATCCACGCTCCGAACGCCCCCGGCACGCAGGCCGCGAGCAGTCCGCTGCCCGGCACGAGATCAAGGCCGAGGTCGCCGAACGCCTCCGGCGTGGCGGCCGCAGGCGCGGTTCCCTGCCCGCACAGCACGAACGTCTCCTCGCGCCCGGCGTGGTGGGCGATGACCGGCACTTCGCCGCCGAGCCCGTTCAGGTGCGGCTCGGTGACCTGGAGCACGAGCGCGGCGGCCACAGCCGCGTCGAACGCGTTACCGCCCTGCTCGAGCACGGCCATACCCGCGGCCGAGGCGAGCCAGTGCGT
>JASHVM010000600.1:0-6564 GCA_030044595.1 Streptosporangiaceae bacterium | reverse complement strand
TGCATCGCCGCCGGGGTCAACAGCTTCAAGATGTTCATGGCCTACCCCGGGGTGTTCTACGCCACCGACGGCGAGATCCTGCTGGCCATGCAGCAGGCCGCCCGCTCGGGCGCGACGGTGATGATGCACGCGGAAAACGGGATCGCCATCGACCAGCTGGTCGCGCAGGCGATCGCGGCGGGCCGGACCGACCCGGTGAACCACGGCCTGACCCGGCCGCCGGAGCTGGAGGGCGAAGCCACCTCCAGGGCGATCACGCTGGCCAAGGTGGCGGGCTGCCCGCTGTACATTGTGCACCTGTCGGCCAGCCAGGCGCTCGAGGCGGTGGCCGAGGCCAGGGACGGCGGGCAGAACGTGTTCGCCGAGACGTGCCCGCAGTACTTGTTCTTGTCCCTGGACGACCTGGGCCGGCCGGAGTTCGAGGGCGCCAAGTTCGTCTGCTCGCCGCCGCTGCGCCCGAAGGACCACCAGGACTCGCTGTGGCGCGGGCTGCGGACGAACGACCTGTCGGTGGTGTCGACCGACCACTGCCCGTTCTGCTTCAAGGAGCAGAAGGAGCTCGGCCGGGGCGACTTCTCCAAGATCCCGAACGGCATGCCGGGCGTGGAGCACCGGATGGACCTGCTGCACGCCGGCGTCGCGGCGGGGCGGCTCACGCTGCCGCGCTGGGTGGAGGTGTCGTCCACGACGCCGGCCAGGATGTTCGGCCTGTACCCGCGCAAGGGCGTGATCGCGGCCGGATCGGACGCCGACATCGTGATCTACGACCCGCGGGCACGGCAGACGCTGTCCGCGGCGACCCACCACATGAACGTCGACTATTCCGCGTACGAGGGCATGGAGATCGCCGGCCGGGTGGTGACCACGTTGTCCCGCGGTCACGCGGTGGTCGATGACGGCGAGTACACGGGCTCGCCGGGCCACGGCAGCTTCCTGGCCCGCAGCCTGAACCAGTACCTGCTATAGGCGGGACCCAGGGAGGGATGATGGATTTCGGGGTAGTTCTGCAGACCAACCCGCCCGCCAGCGAGGTGGTCGCGATGATGCAGCGGGCCGAGGACGCGGGCTTCTCCTACGGGTGGACGTGGGACTCGCACGTGCTGTGGCAGGAGCCGTTCGTCATCTACTCACGGATCCTGGCCACGACCTCGGCGATGACCGTGGGGCCGATGGTGACCAATCCCGGCACCAGGGACTGGTCGGTGACCGCGTCGCTGTTCGCCACGCTGAACGACATGTACGGCAACCGGACCATCTGCGGCATCGGCCGCGGCGACTCGGCCCGGCGCGTCATCGGCCAGCCGCCGATGACCCTGGCCACGCTGTCGGCGGCGATGGCCGTGATCAAGGGCCTGGCCGAAGGGCGTGAGGTGACGCACCACGGCCAGCCGCTGCGCATCCCGTGGGTACGGGACGGCAAGCTCGAGATCTGGATGGCCGCCTACGGGCCCAGGGCGCTCAAGCTGGCCGGCGAGCAGGCCGACGGCTTCATCCTGCAGACCGCCGACCCCGACATCGCACGCTGGACCATCGGCTCGGTGCGCTCGGCCGCGAAAGCGGCGGGACGCGACCCGGACGCGATCGGCATCTGCGTCGCGGCGCCCGCCTACGTCGGCACCGACGTGCCGCACCAGCGCGAGCAGCTGCGGTGGTTCGGCGGCATGGTCGGCAACCACGTGGCCGACCTGGTGGCCAGGTACGGGACGGACGGGCCGGTTCCGCACGAGCTGACCGACTACATCAAGGGCCGGGAAGGATACGACTACGCGCACCACGGCAAGGTGGACAACCCGTCGGTGGACTTCGTGCCGGACCAGATCGTAGACCGGTTCTGCCTGCTCGGCCCCGCCGGCGCGCACGTCGACCGGCTGCTCGAGCTGGCCGAGATCGGCGCCGACCAGTTCGCCCTGTACCTGATGCACGACCAACAAGACGCGACCCTCGCCGCCTACGGCGACGAGATCATCCCCGCGCTGAGCGGGCAGCAGCTGGGCTGAAGGCTCGTTCCCCGGCCTGGAAGCGGCGCCGAGGCGGGCGGGGATGCGAGCTACGTGCTGTCCGGTCCTGACGTAGCAGTCGCGGACGGCCCGGGGACCAGGCCTTCGACCTTCGGCAACACCTGCTGGTCGGCCAGCGCGATCTCCAGTTCACCGGCCACGGTCGGATGCAGCGGCGCCGGGTCGCCCGGACCCTGGACGTAGGGATCGGCCGAGCACAGCGCGTGGCCCGTGAACAGCGGGTCAGCCACCCCGAAGCCGAAGGTCTGCGCGCCCTGGGTCAGCACCGCGTTCAGCTGGGCCAGGCGTGCGGCCAGCACCTTCTCCTTGACCGCGGTGATGCCGTAGCGCCTCAGGCAGCCGATATCCGGCCCGAACGGCGAGTAGTACTCGTTGACCAGGACGGCGGGGCTGCCGGGCAGCTGGGCCAGGTCACCGAGCAGCTGATAGTAGCTGCGGGTGAAGTTGCCGAGCTGGGTGCTGAAGTACGCGGCGGATACCTTGTCGTTGCACACGGCGCTGGCCACGCAGAGCTTGGTCATCATCGACCACTCAACGTCGTCCGCGCCGACGCTGACGATGATCACCTTGGCGTGCGTGGCCCGCTCGGCCTCGACCAGCTGGGCCGGCGCCACCTGCCCGTCGCCGAGGACCTGGACGCCGAGCAGGCCGTTCTGGATGGTGGCGCCGCTGCAGGCCAGGTTCAGCACGTTCCAGTTGTTCACCGCGGCCAGGTCGGCGGCGTAGGAGTCGCCGCTGCGCCCGCAGGCCCGGTCCAGCGCGCTGGCGTTGGCGAGCGGCGGGTTGCCCACGGCGGCCGCGGTCGAGTCGCCGATCACGACCGCCTGCACGCCGGGCAGCGGCTTGGCGACCGGCGGCGAGACCGGCTGGAGCGGATCCACGCCGACCAGGTCGTCGAGGGTCTTGACGCTGCGCAGCACTCCCGGCGTGCTCGACGCGGTCAGCAGGATCCCGCCGACGTTCACCGCGAGGACCACGGCGAGGCCCGCGACCACGGTCTTGGCCATCGCCGCGTGTGATTGCCGGCGCAGGCCGGCCACCGCGACCAGCGCGACGACGGCGAAGCCGACCGCGATGAGCGTCTCCCACTCGAAGTAGTGCGTCCAGCCCTGCGCTAGCTGCTGGCTCAGGCTCAGCTCGAGACTGCGCGGGCTGTCGGAACGGAGCAGCCGGGCGACCTGCCGGTCGATGGTGATGTGGGTGAGCTGCAGCAACGGCCGGATCGGGCCTTCGAATTGCGGCTTGGTCGGCATCACCTGGCCGAACAGGTCAAGCTCACCCGGGCCCGACAGGCTGAACGACGAGAAGGCCGCCCCGACCTGCGCGGTCTGTCCGGCCGCGGAGACCGTCTGCAGCGGCGTGACCTGCAACGCCAACCAGATCGAACCAGCCGTGACGATGCCGAAGGTGAGGAGGTAGAAGGCGGCGATCCTGGTCAGTCGCAGGAATGAAGAAATCTCACGCTCTCCCGGGGACGATAGGGCCTCGCGTAAAGAAAACTACCCGCGAGGAGCCGGTCGCAACCCGTCACGCGGCCTGGTTGCCGGAGCTGGGCTTGCGCTCGAGGTCAAAGGTCATGCTCGCGCTCCAGGAAGCTCAGCGCCGCCCAGCCGAAGGGCACCGGAAGCCAGAAGGTCAGCAACCGGAACAGCAGCACCGCGCTGACCGCCACCGCGCCCGGCAGGCCCGCGGCGGTGAGCCCGGCGGTCAGCGCGGCCTCGACCGCGCCCAGCCCGCCGGGGGTGGGGATGATGGAGCCGATCGCGCTCCCGGTCAGGTACACAAAGCCGATCTTGGCGAAGGGAACCGACCGGCCGAACGCCGCGACGCACGCGGACAGGCACAAGATGTACGACAGGCTCAGCAGCAGCGTCCCGCCGATGCCCTCGGCCAGCTTGCGCGGCTGCTGCGCCACCTCGAGCAGCCTCGGCAGCACCTGGCCGAACGTCGGCGCCAGGCGCGCTCGCAGCAGCCGGCGCCCGGCGGGGACCGCGAGCGCCACGCCCGCGAGCACCACCAGCCCGGCCAGCACGAAGTAGGCCCACGTCGGCGGCTTGATCGGGTTCTTCGTCCCGGTACCGGCGATCGCGGCGAATATCACCAGCAGCAGGATGTGCAAGACGAAGGCCACCACCTGGGACACGCCGACGCTGGCCGCGGCGACCGGCGCGGGAATCTTTCTGCGCTGCAGGTACCGGACGTTCAGCGCGGCGCCTCCGACGGCGGCCGGCGTCACCAGCGTGACGAAGGAGCTGGCCACTTGGACGAGGAGCGTGCGCAGGAAGTTCAGCCGCTCGGCGACGTAACCCGACAGGGACAGCGCCGCGCCGACGTAGGTCGAGGCCGACAGGGCCAGCGCCGCGGCGCCCCAGCGCCAGTCGGCCGATCGCAGCACGTCGCCGAGACTGGCCCGGGCGAGTTCCCCGGCCAGCAGGTAGATGGCGACGACGCTCGCGACCAGCGTGACCAGGGTGCGTGGCCGGATGCGCTCCAGCTGCACGGGCGTGACTTCGCCGCCGGGCACGGCGGCGAGCAGTTGTTTGCGCAGGGCCGGCAGGACGTCCCGGCGGCGGCGCACCGCCTTCCTGGTCGGGCGGGCGAGCGCGACCGGCTGGAGCAGCGGCAGCACGGCTACCAGCTCGCCGCCGCCGACCTTCTCAACCGCCAGCCCGGCGCTCTTGTCCGGTCCCACGTACAAGGCGAGCTCGGTGATGAGCTGGGCCAGGTCGAGGTGTATCTGCAGGTCGCTGGCTGCCACGTCGCCGTCGCCGGGGTCGAGCAACACGACCTGGCTGTCGGCGGTGAACAAAATGCGGTCCGCGGTGAGCCAGCGGTGGGTGACGTGGTGCGCGTGCAGCCGGGTCACCTCGTCCCATATGCACCCGAGCTCGGCATCGGTGCACCCGGGGTTCCGCTGCGCCAGCGTCGTCCCTTCGCAGTGATCGTAGGCCAGCACGGCGGCTTCGGGCCCGACCCGGACCAGGGTCCGCAACCGCGGCGTGGCCACGCCCGCGTCTTCGGTCGCGTACGTGAGCAGCGCCCGGCGCTCCACCGTGTGGTCGACCGTAAGCGGGGCGTTGCGTGACACCTGCCCTTGCACCCGGACCGCGCGGTACAGCCGGTAGAACGCCCCGGCCGCCTGCTGGTCCCGGTCGTACACGACGATGTCGAGCTGGTTGCCGTCATCGGCTGTCACCGAGTAGTGACGGGATCCGGCCACGCCGGCGCCGGGTACTTGCGTGCCGACCTGCCAGACCCGCCGGATCGCGGTCACCGCCAGCCCCCCGGCGGACAGGGCCGTCGCGATGTCCAGGGCCGTGGGACGCTGCGACGTGGAGCCGGCGGCGTACCGGACGGCGAGGCCGATCGCGCGGCCGACCAGCAGCGTGAGCAGGATGGACAAGACCGTCGAGTGCCGGGCCGCGAGCTGCACGATCGAGTACACGCCGATGGCCAGCCCCAGCGCGTTCCGCCAGCCCGGGCGGCCGGCCAGGCCGATCATGGTGGCGTAGGCGACCAGGGCGGCCAGCGCGGGGTCGAGGGCGTCGGCGTGGCTGGTATGCGACATGACGATCGCGTCGTACAGCCGGACGGCCGCGGCGCGGGAGAGCAGCACGTTGACGACCTCGGCCACGATGAGGGCCAGCACGCCGGTCGCTACCGCTTCGACGACGTGCTGGACCTGGCCCCTGATGAGCTGGTAGACGCCCAGGGCTACGGGCAGGATCAGCAGCGCGAACAGCGCAACCGGGGGCGCGACGTCGAGCAGGGCGGACGGCAGCCGCTTGCTTGCGCCCACGATGTCGGTCTCCACCCCCGTGGTAGTGGCGCTGGCCGCGACGGCGGCCACCGCCAGCACGAAGATCTCGATGCAGGACATGACGCAGCGCAGCCCGTCGATCGGCTTACGGATCCGGCGCTCGAGCCGATCGGTGACCTCGATCTTGCCCGGCTGGGGTGGCGTCACGGCACGATCGTTTCATCTGGCCGCGCGGTCGCATAGATGCAGCACCGACGCTTTGGTGCGGCGCCGTTCCGCGGACCCCCAGCGGCCGCGTATCGTCCCGGACATGAGGGTTTCGGAGATACGCCAGCTGATCAAGATGAAACCGGTCGAGCTGGACGCGGCCCGCAGGCGGCTTTCGGCCTGTCATGACGTGGCTGACCTGCGCGCGGCGGGGCGTCGCCGGACGCCCCGCCCGGTCTTTGACTACGTCGACGGGGGGGCCGATGAAGAGCTGTCGGTGCGGGCTAACACGCGGGCGTTCCGGCGCTGGCGGTTCCGTCCCCGCGCGCTGGTGAACGTGTCGGAGCCGGATTTGTCCGCGGCGTTCCTCGGCTCGGTCGCGCCGCTGCCGCTGGCGCTGGCGCCGACCGGGTACACGCGGATGATGCACCCGGGCGGGGAGATCGCCGCCGCGCGCGCGGCGCAGCGGCACGGCCTGCCCTACGCGCTGTCCACGATGGCGACCACGACCATCGAGGCGGTCGCGGCGGCCGCGCAGCCGGATCTGTGGTTCCAGCTGTACATCTTGCGCGACAGCGG
>JASHVM010000599.1:0-6136 GCA_030044595.1 Streptosporangiaceae bacterium | reverse complement strand
GTTGACCCGGGACCGGCGGCACCATCCCCGAACGGCCGGCCGTGCCAGCATCCGGCTGCCTGCCGAGCCTGGGATCGGGTCGCTCTGGGTGACCTGCCTTGGTCCGGCGCCGGTGAGCACAGTGCCGCCCTATCTGGGTGGTTCTCGCGCTGCGGCTCGCTGCCTTTTCGGCCGCCCGTGATGGGTCGTTCTGCGCGGGGGTGCGGGCATCAGGGTCGCGGCCGTGGCCTGGTGGGACAAGTCCTCCGCCGTGACAGTATGAGAGGCATGACCGCCCTTTTCGTCCATGGAGTGCCCGCGACCCCGGCCGTTTGGCGCGGCCTGCTGGCTGCGCTCGACCGCCCGGATACCGTGGCCTTGTCGCTGCCCGGGTTCGGCAGCGCCCGCCCGGCCGGTTTCGGAGCGACGATGGATGAGTACGTCGCTTGGCTTGCGGCCGAACTCGAGCGCCTGGGTGATCCGGTCGATCTCGTCGGGCACGATTGGGGCGGAGGGTTCGTGGCCCGGGTGGCCTCGACCCGGCCCGAGCTGGTCCGATCCTGGGGTCACCGACGCCGCCAGCGCGTTTGACGTGGGGTTCGAGTGGCACGACTTCGCGAAGATCTGGCAGACACCGCAGGCGGGGGAAGACTTCTGGGACCAGCAGCTGGCGGCATCGGCCGAGGAGCGGGCTGGTGTCTTCCAGATGTTCGGGGTGCCCGAGGGGCCGGCCCTGGACCTGGCATCGCGCATCACCCGCACCATGGCTGATTGCATTCTCGACCTGTACCGTTCGGCCGTGGATGTCGGGAAGCAGTGGGGTCCGGATTTCGCGGCCATCCCAGTTCCCGGATTGGTGATCGTCCTTGGCGAGGATCCTTTCCTGAGCGCGGCCTCGGCGGCCAAGGCCGCCGCGCGGGCCGGCGCCAAGACGGTCGCCCTCGACGGGTTCGGCCACTGGTGGCTGCTCCAGGACCCTGCCAGGGCGGCGGCCGTCCTGGCAGGGTCCTGGGCCACCCTGGCCTGACTCCGCCAACTCCGAAGCGGAGCTCGCTCGGCGTATGGTAACGCTACGCAGCGCTCGCTGCGGTGGGTCGTGGAATGGCTCGTGGAATGGCTCGCGGGATCATCCCAGCGCAGCGAGTGCCATCAGTGCGATTTTCCGTGTCATCTGTGCAGCTAACGGGCACGGTGCACGGGGCCGTGCTTCTCATAATCCGTCGGGCGTGGGTTCGAGTCCCACCCGCCCCACCTGTGGTTTCAAGAACCGGCTACGGCATAGCGGGCGGGTCGGACTCATCTGGTCAGATGGCCGATAGCGTTCGTTGTGGTCGCGTAGCGTGACCAGCGGGCATATTATTATTAGCTCGAACAACTTGAGATCGACTCTGCGCGGCAGAGATCATTCCCAGTGGTATCAGCAGCTACGCACAGATAAACTATTCGGTGGGGCTCTGACTGTAACCGCAATCGATATCTGCGAAGATCAGCGATTCTGTGCAGAGCCATGGGGCGTCGTCCGTGACATTACCGGAGCATCGCAAGGCCGACGATCGGCCGATCGGCAGCCTTGTCCCGCTCTAGGGTGCTGGGCCATGGCTGCTGGCCTGTTTGTCCGTGCCCGTAATGCTGGCTGGCGGACCCGCCGATCTCAGCTGGCTATTGCCGGTCCCTTGACGAGCCTGAGCGGCTCGGCGGCACTGGCTCAGTGCAGATTGCCAAACCAGAAACTGGCACGTAAGGGATCCAAGATCTGGAGCCTTTAGTTCGCTGCGTCTTCCAGCTCTGATGGTCGCCGCACGTAGATAATGGTGAGGATGACAACAGTGGCCAGCAGCACGAAACTTAGAACCGCGCAGACGTGACCGGCGCCTGAGGAGGTCGAGAAATCCCAGGTCCAGGTCACCCACCGACACGTGACGAGCGCCGCAATGGTAACCGAGCCCAAGACCAGCGCGCCGCCGAGGGCGCGCGCTCGAAGGCTCATGGCATACCAGATGACAGCCGGCACGGCGAGCACTCCTGCGATGCCCAGTACAAAGAAGTACGCACCGATGTAGCCGTAGGCGCCGAAGCCGAAGTACCTGTTTAGAGTCGCGTAGAAGATCAACGAGGAAACCTGGCTAAGAGCCGCGGCACCTAGCAAGATCATTGGGAGCCTGCGGATCTGGGGAGTCTGCTGCCTGTCGGCAGCAGGACTCCAAGAGACCCTTAGGAGTATTGCTGCTATGATTCCCAGCGCGTAACTGGCGAATTGGAGTAGCGCTATAGCGAGAACGCGGCCGCCTGCGAGGGATGGCTGAGCAAGTACCACTAGACTGGCCGCCAGAGACGGTGCTGCTAGCCACAACATGCCCTGGAGGAATCCCACAAGCACTAGCGAGCGTATTCGCATCAGCGCGATGGCAGCCACGACAGCAAGCACCACGAAAATGGCTATACTGAAGAAGTAAGTGATGCCCTCCTGATAGGTAAATACGCCGAGTGTTATGCCCCCAGCGCCGGCGAGGAGTTGAGCAATGATCCCGGTAATCCCGCCGAGAAGGGCTATCGCCGTTCCCTTGTGAGCTATGCCCTTCCGGATCGGTGGCCGCGCGGCTGAAGGGGCAACTGCCGTCACCGGCTGCGGCGCAGCAGCGGAGGAATCTGCGGTTGGGTCTTGGTGGCGGTCAGCCTGCTCGGCTCGCGGCTCGCCGACCGTCGTGGCGTCCTGGCCGTTCCGTTCCGCCGCCTCCGACCTGGTGGCCTGCTGACCTTGCCGCTGGTCTTCTGGTGCAGATCCTGTTTTGGGCGGGTTCGCGGGGACGGGAGGTGTTGTGACTCCGCGGCTGGCCGTACGGGTCTGGTGGTCGGTGGGGGAGGTCTGTGCCGCGGGGGAGAGGAGTTCGACGTCGATGGCGATTACCGCCGTGCCTGTGGGTCCCTTCAGGTCAACGCTTCCGCGCAGGGTGCCAGTGCTGGTGGTGTCGACCGAGACGTCAAGTCCCTCGCTGGTTTCGGTGACGCGGATCCAGTCATCAGAGGAGCGAGGGGCGCAGGCGCGGGCGATCGGAGGGCCGAGCAGCCTGATCCTCCGGTGCGGCGGGTCTGATCCGTGCCGTTGCTCGCCGAAGTGAAGTTCGGTTTCCTCTGGCCGGACCGCGGCGTCGCGCATAGCTGCTGCGGCCGGGTCGGCGACAAACTGGATATCGGTCCGGGCGAGCTCGGCTAGCACCTCGTAGGCGCCTGCGGCAATAGGCAGGTCTTCACTGGCCAGCCGGGACTGCAATTCGTGGACCGCGCCGCGGCGGGTGTACATATTCTGGTCGGTTATCGCGGCCTGCAGGTCGGGCGGGATCGGAGCCGGGCGGATCCGCCGCCGCCGACTGCGGGCCAGGTACAGCTCACCCTCCAGTTCGATCTGACGGCTGGGGGTCTGGTGCGGATTCTGCTCCCTGACCTTGTCAAAGACGTAATCATAGAGCTCGTTGAGCGAGACCAGGCCATCCTCGTCCCGGTCCGCATCGCCGGTGGCCAGCCCCTCGACAAGGGCGCTGGTGAACAGCGACGGACGCCGGTGCTGGTCATCGGCGAGCCGGTCTCCTTCGAACGCGTACTCCATCGCATTAGACGCGGTGATCACCGCCCGGCCGCGGCCGCCGCCCGACCTTCCTTGCGGAAAGCTATCCAGCACATTGACATCACCGCTCGCCCGCACCGCGACGCCCTGGGCGAAGGCGCCGCCGTAGCAGCAGTCCAGCAGCAGTACGATGCTGCGCGACCGGGCATCCCGCATGCACCGCTGGACGAAGTCCGCCGAGACCGCCGTCGACCCGAGCCTGTTCGGCTTGGTGTTGCATGCAGCAAAGAACAGATCCCCGGACTCGCTCTTCAGCCCGTGACCGGAGAAATGCAGCAACAACACATCGTCGGGTCGGCTTTCCGAAAAAAGATCCTCGATCTGCCCCTCAATAACGTAGGAGGGCTCATTCTGCACCACCTGGACGGCGAAATCGCCGATCTGGGCATCGCCGAGCACCCAGCCGAGCGCCTCGGCGTCCGCGCCCGGGGCCAGCAGGTTGCGCAGCGCCTCCTGCTCATACGCATCATTGGCGATGATCAGGGCTTTCCGTTGGCCACTCACAACGCGGCCTTCCCTGTCGTATGCCTGCGGACGAACAGCTCGATCAGCCGTTCCTGATCGGCCGTGCTGGCCTGCGAGAGCTCCAGCGCGTCGCCGCCGAGTTCCAGCCGCACCGTGCGGCCTTTCCCCTCGTCACGCCGCAGCCAGCCCCTGATAACAGAAACCACCGACCGCAGGCCCTCAGCCGACTGGCCAAGGACGATCAGCAACGCGCCCACGGTCGCCGCGTTGAACCCTCGGGTCGCTGGCGGAGGCTCCCCAGCCGGAAGCGCCTTCACCTCCTCCACGTCAAGCTGCAGAAGCTCCGATCGCAGGTAGCCGGTCAGCGCGGCGAGCCGCTCGGCGTCCACGCCCTCCTCCGACAATTGAAGGCGCAATTCTTTGTCCATATCCCCAGGCCGAGGCATTACAGGCACTCAGCAGCCGGAGCACTGGTCGGGGATGTTGTCCGCGATCAGCGAGTTCCTGAGGGTGATGGTGGCTGGTGATTGCGTGTACAGGCCTCCACCTCGTACGGTGAAGCCGGGGCTCGCGGTCAGCGAGTTGCTGGTGACCACCGTGCCCTGGAGGGTGAGCTGTACCGGCGGCCCGGTGAAGGTTGCCCCGTTCCATATCCCTCCGCCCTCGGCTTCGCCGGAGGGCCCGGTGGCGGTCCCGGTGTTGGAGGCGATGTGGTCGCCTGTCAGCTTGAGCAGGCCGTCGTTGAAGATGCCGGCGCCCTGGATGCTGGCCGACCCGGTCGTGCTGGCGGCGGTTGCGGTGTTGGCGCTGATGGTGCTGTCCCGGATGGTCAGCAGGCTGGTGTTGCCGAACAGGCCCAGGGCCCCGTTTACCGCGGCGGCGCCGTGCGGGCTGACCATGGTGGCGTAGTTGCCCGTGATGAGCGTGCTGGCGATCGTCCCTCCGCCGTCCACCTCCAGCGCGCTGCCGGCCGGCCCGACGTCGGCTGAGGTGGAGGATTCGGTGATCGCCCGGTTGCCGCAGATGACGCTGCCGGTCATGGTGAGCGTGCCGTTGCTGACGTTCAGGGCGGCGTCGATCGCGGACGGCTCGCCGGACAGGTCCTCGGCGATGGCCGAGTTATCTGTCACGTGTGTGTTCTCGATCGTCGTGCTCACCACGCCAGCGCCGTCCGCCAAGCCGCCCGAGTTCGCGGTCGGGTCCTGGAACTTCCCGCCGAAGAAACGCGGGAAGCCACTGGTCAGCCGCGCGCTGTTGCGGGCGATCACGCTGTCCCGCACCGTCAGGACATCACTGCCGCTAGTTGGCCCGAACCCCGGGTAACCGGCGAAGATGGCGGCGCCTTCGGCGTACCGCCCGTCGGGCGCGGTGGCGATGGCGTGATTGTCCGACACGTCGGTGCTGATCAGGGTGAGGCTGCCTTGCCTGCTGTAGATTCCCGCCCCGTCCGCGTCGCTGACGATGCCGGGCAGCCCCGCCGCCGCTCCGACGCCGTTACCGGTCACGGCCGAATCCACCAGCGTCAGGGACCCCCAGCTATCGATTCCGCCGCCCCACGCCGGGGCGAACGGGCACTGGCCCTTCGGGAAATGGCCCGGGCAGGTGAACCCGGATGGAATCGTGGCCCGCGGGTCAGCGTAGTTGCCGGTGATCACGCTGTCCGAAACCGTGACCGTCGCGCCGGCCGTGTGGTGAGCTCCCGGCGGGATCTCGATGCCGCCGCCCGCCGCCCAGACCCCGGCCTTTCCGGTGAACGGGACTGATTCCGGGCTCGACCGGGCCACGCCGCCGGTGATCGTCACCCCGCTGATCGACACGGCCGGCTCCCGGGCCGCGCCGAAGGCGCCGATCGTCAGCACTGACCCGCCGCCGCGGATGACCGTGGCACCGGGCCCGGCCCCGAGCAGGCGCACGCTGATGCCGATCGTGACACCGCCGGTGTAGGTACCCGGGCCGACCTGGATCGCGTCGCCGCTCTTGGCCGCGGCCACCGCGGGCGCGATCTGCCCGAACTGGCAGCCGTCCGGGCAGACCGTCAGCGTGCGCTGGCCGGTCGTGGCCGGCGCGGCGGAC
>JASHVM010000064.1:0-2563 GCA_030044595.1 Streptosporangiaceae bacterium | reverse complement strand
GGTGGCTGACCGCGGCCTGGCTTACCGTTGCGGCCGGGACCGTGCGCAGCACCGTCCTGGCTCTGATCGCGGCGGTGGAGGTCGCGGCGCTGGTGGCCGTGGTGGCGGCGGCGCGGGCGCGCCAGCCCATCGCCCGGTGGTGGCGTCCCCTGGTCGCGGCCCTGCTGGCCCCGGTGGGGCTGCTTGGATTCCTGGGTTACGTGGCCCTGCGCACCCATCGGCTGGACGGGTGGTTCTGGATCGAGAGCCACACATTCCACATGGCCTTCGACTGGGGAACGAGCACGCTGCGAGTCCTGAAGGGCGACTTCGTGGACTCGCCCTCGGTGCCTGAAGTCCTCGTCGGCCTGGCCGTAATCGCCGGCGCCCTGCTCATGGTGTGGAGCTTGACCGAGCGCATCCCGTTCTACCTGCACGTCTACACGGTCGTGGTCGTGGTCGTGGCCCTGGTGACCAGCGCCAACTGGATAGGCTCCAAGCCGCGTTTCATCCTTCCCGCCTTCTTGCTGGCCCTTCCGGTAGCCCGTCTGCTGGCCCCGGTGCGTACCTCGGTGCTCGTGCCGCTGTTTGGCGTGCTGACGGCGCTGTCGACCTGGTTCGGCGTGTACCTGATCGTCATCGCCCGATGGGCGCCGTAAGCGGGGGCGAAATCCGGCTGTCTTCTGCCGGCGGGTGTTTTAGCGGAGTTCGGTGAGCAGGTTCTTGTTCCAGACCAGGATGGTGTAGGAGCCGACGTGGTAGGTGCGGGCCGGGGTGCCGAAGGTGGCTAGCACGGCCCGCTGCTGGGTGAAGCCGGGATAGCCGGGTATGCCGGGGGTGAGCACGACGAAGTTGGCGGTGTTGCGGTCGGGGTCATACCAGTGCGTGTTCAGCTCGTATCCGCCGGGGACGAGCCGTCCGCGGGACACGTTGACCAGCCGGATCTGGACCTGGTTGCCGCTGGTGAGCGTGACGATGTTCGATTCCCAGTAGCCGGACAGGCCGGTGTGCAGGTGCCGGGCCGCCAGCCAGGAGGTGAGCTGCTGGTCCTGCGCGGCCGCTGGCGGCTGGCTGATCTCGCCTGCCAGGCCGAGCAGGTAACCGAGCAGGACGGCGAGCAGGAGGGGCACGGTCAGGGCCGGCTTGAGCCGCAGGGCCTGCCCGCCGAGCAGGCGCCCGGCCAGGGCGGCGCTGAACGGCAGGACGGGGGCGATCTCGCGGGTCTGGGAGACCACGCCGGCCTTGGTGGTGAGCACGTAGACGGCCAGGTTGATGACCACGCCCGCGACCAGCAGCTGGGCGACCCGGTCGCGGTCTCGCAGGAAGCGCCACGCCGCCAGGCCCGTCCCGCACGCCGCCAGCGCCACGCCCGCCACGTGCAGCATCGTGAAGACGGTGCCGGCCGTCAGGCGCAGCCCGAGGAAGTCCGCGCCCCCCAGCAGCAGCAGACCTTGCCCGGCGATGCCCAGGTTGTGGACCAGGAGCCTGCCGTGAGCCAGGTGCGTGGCGGGGGCGGGCATGTAGAACCCGCCCGCGGCGTGGACGACGTGCAGCGCCAGCACGGCCGCCGCCGCTCCCAGCAGGCCGGCGGCGCCGAGGGCCATGTCATACCACTGCGCCGCCAGCGGCTTGCGCTGGATCACCACGGCCTGGCCGACCCGGATCGCGCAGACGCCCGCCAGCGGCAAGACCCCGATGAGGATCACCAGCGAGTCCGCCACCACCGCCCAGCCCAGGAACACCCCGGCGATGACCGGGACATACCAGCGCGGGCGGGCGTGGTCCACGATCAGCCAGACCACCATCACCGGCACCGAGGTGCCGATGTGATCCGGCGAAGACAGCAGGATGTTCACCCCGGACGACAGCTGCGGCGCGAGCATGATACCGACCGCGATAAGCACCCGCACCACGGCCTGACGCCCGGTGGCAGTGCCCTTGGCCAGCAACCCGGCCAGCAGCACCGCGAGCGTGTAGGTCATGGCCGCGGCCACGTGCACCACCCCGGCGTTCAGCCCGCGCAGCAATTCCACCAGCGCGTACTGCGGGATCTCGGTGGTGTAGTACGACACGTCCCCCAGCCGCCAGCCGCGCAGCAGCACGTTGCCGTGCAGCATGTCCCAGGCCTGCAACGCCTGGCCCGCCCCGTCCGCGTTGACCGCCCGCGTCCCCGCCAGCCGCAGGTAGCACCCGAACGCGGCGACCACGCCGGCCACCCACACCGCCCCCACCGCCCACCGCCGCCACCGCGGCGCACCACGCCCCGCAGGCCCCGCCGGACCAGGTACCTGCTCACCCTCAGCTTCAGCAGGCAGCGCCTTGCCCAAATTCACGAGCCCCATTGAACCACGCAGCACAACCCCCCGACCGCCCCCAACACCACCCCGCCCGCTACGGCGACACCGGGCCCTCGGTCACCACGGCCTGCCGCAGCCGGGCGAGGATCGTGCTGCCGGGCGGGGCCGCAGGACGCAGCCAGAAGACCTGGCCGTCCGCGATATCTCGCTGCGTGCAGATGAACTGGCTGGTCACAATGAACGTGTACTCCGGGTTCGCCACGCACGCCCGCACCCCGGTCCGTTCC
>JASHVM010000598.1:0-14041 GCA_030044595.1 Streptosporangiaceae bacterium | reverse complement strand
CGGCCACACCCGCGCCGCCCCGCGGGACCCACAGGTCACGGCGGCGCCGGCGGCGTATCCCCGCCCGGGCAGGCCGGGCGCGCCGTGGCATCAGGCCGGCGCCAGGCACGGCACGACGCCGTGAAACCAGCACCCAGCGTTCTGCGGTGGCGAGCCCCGTCCGGCAGGACCTGCGCCACCAGTCCGGCGGTCTACCCGATCTGGCCGGGCCGTCCAGGTCCAGCCCGACTTCGGGTCCCTTTGCTCGTGCGGTCCGCTTAGAGGCGCAGGCGGCTGGGTAGGCGGGACATTATGGAACGCGCAGCCGGGCTCGAGCCGGTCCCTGCTCAAGAGCGCTCCGCCGGAGAACTAGCCAAGGCAGGTGCGAAGGCACAGGCACAAGACAAGACAGCCGAGCTGGCGAGCCGGGCCAAAGGCTGAGCCGGCCGGACGCGGACGCAAGCCTTGGCCGGCGCAGCCGGGGTGCGCGGCTAGCTGGCCGCCTTGGGGGGCTACCGGTGCTGGGTAGTACGGTGTTCTGCTGGCAGCGACTGGTGCGTTCGTCGCCAGCCATCTGGGTTGTCAAGTCGCGGAGGAAGCGATGAACAAGCTGATGTACAAGGCGCTGGGCCTGCTCGTCAGCCTGCTGGCCAGCATGCTGGCCGGAGCGATCTTCAAGAAAGTGTGGAAGTTCGCGCCGGGATCAGACGAGGCGCCGGAGGCCACCGACGAGCGGCGCGGCTGGGGAGAGGTCCTGCTGGCCGCCGCCCTGCAGGGCGCGATCTTTGCCTTGATCAAGGCCGTCTTCGACCGGGCCACCGCCGAGGGCGTGCGCCAGGTCACCGGTGAGTGGCCCGGCGAAGAGGGTGAGCCGTCCGGCCAGGAAGGACAGTAGACCCGGGTCCCGCGACGTCCAGGCCCACCACGCAGAACAGCCCTCGGACGTCCGGCACGGGACTCGTCTTGGCTGCCCGGGACGCGGCGCCAGCCAGCCGGACAGCGCCATCAGAGCGCTGACGCCGGGCTACCGGGGTGTGCCGACAGCGAAATCGAGGCTCGCTCGGAGGCGTCCGCTCGTACGCTGAGTTATGGCCGAGCGCGCGCGAGTTTATCCGTTGCGGCGGGAGCCCTCGCCGGAAGCACCGTCTCAACAGCAGGAACCCCTGTGGCGGGAGGTGCTCGGCCAGCGCCTGCGCGCCCTTCGCGCGCACCGGCAGGAAACGATCTCCGAGACGGCGGGCCGCGCCGGGATATCGCCGCAGTACCTTTCCGAGATTGAGCGCGGGCGCAAGGAACCGTCGAGCGAGATGATCGCGGCCCTCGCGGGAGCGCTCGGCACCACGCTTACCGTGCTGACCGAGCAAGTGGCCGGCGACTTGCGCCGTCGGCGGGATATTGCCACGCCTCGCGCGTCCGGCCCGGTGATGCTCTCCCTCGCGGCGTAACGGAGTAACCCGTAACGGCGTGACCCGGTCATGCGGCTGATGGGCCCGGCGCGCTGGCGTCCGCCGACCGCCGCCCGAGCACCTGGTCGACGATCCCGTACTCCCGCGCCGCCTGCGCGGTCAGGACCCGGTCGCGGTCGGTGTCGATGCGCAGCGTCTGCACGGACTGCCCCGTATGCGCGGAGAGGATCGCCTCGATCTCGGCCCGCATCCGGACCAACTCGTCTGCCAGCAGGATCAGGTCCGGAATCGGCCCCTGGCCGCGGGCGGCCGGCTGGTGCAGCACTACCCGCGCGTGCGGCAGCAGGGCGCGGCGGCCGGCCGTCCCCGCCGCGAGCAGCACGGCGCCGACGCCGATCGCCTGGCCCACGCAGGTGGTCGCGACCGACGCCTGGATATACTGCATGGTGTCGTACACGGCGAGCATCGAGGGCAGGTCGCCGCCCTCGCAGTTGACGTACAGGTTGATCTCCTGCTCGGGGCTTTCCGCCTCGAGGTGCAGCAGCTGGGCGATGAGCGTGTTGGCGACGCCCGGATCGATCGCGGTGCCGAGGTAGACGATGCGCTCGGTAAGCAGGTGCGAGTACACGTCCATGATCCGCTCGCCGCGGGGATGCTGAGCGATGACGTTCGGGATCGTATAACTGCTCACGTCAGCCCCATCCGTTGCTTCCTCATGGGCATGACCTGGCCGAACGACCCGACGATCGTGTCGATGAAGCCGTACTCCCTGGCCTCGTCGGCCGTGTACCAGTGGTCATGCAGGGAATCGCCGAAGACGCGCTCGACCGGCTGGCCGGTGTCCTCGGCGATGAGGCCGAGCACGGTGTCCACCGTGTGCCGCAGATCGTCGGCCTGGACCTCGATGTCGACGGCGCTCCCGCCGATGCCCGCCGAGCCCCGGTGCATCAGGATGCGGGCGTGCGGCAGCGCGAACCGCTTGCCCTTGGCGCCTGCCGAGAGCAGGAACTGCCCGGCGCTGCAGGCCAGCCCGAGCGCCAGCGTCGAGACATCGCACGGCACGAGCCGCATGACGTCGCGGATGGCGAGCATGGACGGCACCGATCCGCCGGGGGAGTGGATCCACAACGCGACGTCGGCGGCCGGATCCTCGGCGGCGAGAGTGAGCAGTTGCGTGGCGAGCACCGTTCCGTTGTCGTCATCGAGCACCCCGTCGAGCACGAGCACCCGCCGCAACAGCAACTGCTCCCGCATCCGCTCGGTGAATACCGGGTTCTTCTCGTCCTGAGCCATGCCTCCAGCCTGCGCCATGGCCGCCCAGAAACACCCCCCACGCTGCCGACGGCAGATCTGCCCACAGCAGCGCGGGGCCGTAACGATCCCGTAGCGCTCACCTTCTAAGCTGGCGTCTCAGATGGATCGCCCGAGCCTGGAGGGCGCCATGGATGTCACGACCAACGCGGCGGATCCGGGCTGGCAGTCTGGGTGGCTGACCGCCGCCCGGCGGGCCTGGCCGGTAGTGACCGGACTGGCGCTCGTCGCTAACCTGCTCGCGCTGCCCGAATACGCTCGCTCGCTGCTGACCCACACGATCAGGGCCGAGTTGCCCGCCGCGCACCTGACGCCCGCCGAATACGTGGCCATACAGATCGCTTACTCGGCCATCCCGATGCTGATCTTCCTGGCCGTCGGCGCGATTATCTTCCTCCGGGCCGCGCGCGACCCCGCCGCGCTGCTCTGCTCCTACATGATGATGGCCTTCGGGTTCGGCCTGGCCGGCTTCCTGTCCGGGGTGACCATCACCAATCCGGTCATCAACGCCTTGTCTCTGATCTTGACCGGCGCCGCGGGGGTCCTGGGCGGGTGGTTCTTCCTGATATTTCCCTCGGGTAAATTCGTGCCCCGCTGGGGCCGCTGGTGCGTGCTGGCGGCCGCTGTCGGCGTCCTGGTGGTGGTGGCCCCGGGCATCGCCAGGGTCCAGCCGATCTCCAACGCCGTGCAGCCCTTCGGCGTCGGATTGCTCCTGCTCGGTGCCGGCGCGCAGGTCTACCGCTACCGCCGGGTCTCGACACTGACCGAGCGGCAGCAGACCAAGTGGGTCGTGTCCGGCGTCGCCGCCTGCGTGGCCGTGTTCGCCGCGCTGCTGCTCGTTGACCTGCTGGTGGCGGTGGCGGCGCCCTCGGTGCGGCACTCGCAGGTGGTCGGGAACCTCATCCCGGGCGGCCTTTGGATCCTGGGCGTGACCTTCATCCCGGTGTGCATCGGCATCGCGGTGCTGCGCACCCACCTCTGGGATATCGGCCTGGTCATCTCGCGGACCTTGACCTACGCGGTGGTGACCGCGCTGCTGGTAGGGGCGTACGCCGGGCTCGTGCTGCTGGCCACCCGGGTACTCCCGTTCCACACCGCCGTCGCGGTGGCCGTATCCACGCTGGCCGTGGCGGCGTTGTTCAACCCGCTGCGCCGGCGGGTCCAGCACGCGGTGGACCGGCGGTTCAACCGGGCCCGTTACGACGCCGACCAGGCCGTCGCCGCCTTCGCCGCCCGGCTGCAGGACGCGGCCGACCCCGATACCGTCCACGCCCACCTGGTCGCCGCCGTGCACCAGACGCTGGAACCCGCCCACGCGTCGGTCTGGATTAGCCGATCATGGAGGGACCATGGCTGACCACGACGTTGAGGACCCCGCGGTCCGGGCGCTGGTCGCGGCCATCAACGCGGGGGACAGGACGGCGTTCTTCGCCGCGCTGACCGCGGACGCGACCATGTCCGACGACGGCAGCGAGCGCGACCTGGCCGAATGGGCGGACCGGGAGATCTTCTCCTCCCACGGGCGCCTCGACGTGGTCGAGGCGCACGACGCCGGCCTGTCGCTGATCGCCGCCTACCGCAACGACACGTGGGGTCAGATGCGCACCCGGTGGGCCTTCACGGTCACGAACGGCAAGATCAGCCGTTTCGAGACCGGTCAGGCCTAGGCACGCTACTCCGGCGCGCAGCCCAGCGCCCCGAGGAAGTCCGCCGCCCAGCGGGCGACGTCGTGCTCGCGGACCCGCCGGCGCATCGACCGCATCCTGCGCCGGGCCTCGGCCGGGCTGACGGTGGCCGCGCGCACGATGGCGTCCTTCAAGCCCTCGATGTCGTGCGGGTTGACCAGGAACGCGCTCCGCAGTTCGTCGGCCGCGCCGGTGAACTCACTCAGCACCAGCGCGCCGCTCTCGTGGTAGCGGCAGGCGACGTACTCCTTGGCCACCAGGTTCATGCCGTCCCGCAGGGGGGTCACCAGCATGACGTCGGCGGCCAGGTAAAACGCGACCAGTTCTTCCTTGGGGAAGGACTGGTGCAGGTAGTGCACGGGAGGGCTGCCCACCTCGGCGTGGTCGCCGTTGATCCGGCTCACCATCAGCTCGACCTCGTCCCGCAGCTCGCGGTACGCCTCGACCCGCTCCCGGCTCGGGTTCGCCACCTGGACCAGGACCACCCGCGGCCCGAGCCGGCCCTCGTTGAGCAGTTCGCCGTAGGCCTTGAGCCGGTGCAAGATTCCCTTGGTGTAATCGAGCCGGTCAACGCCGAGCATCAGCACGTCGGGCTGGTCCACGGCCGTCCGGATCTCTTCCGCGCGCTTCCTGACCTCCTCCCTCCGGGCGATCTCCTCCAGGCCCGCCGCGTCGATCGAGATCGGGAACGCCGCCGCCCGCACCTCGCGCGTTCCCGCGTAGTCGTTGATCCGGACGGCAGAACCGTGGGTGCTGTGGCCGGCTGCCCGGCGGCAGGCCCGCAGGAAGTTCGAGGCATCGGCCGCGCGCTGGAAACCCACTAGGTCCGCGCCGAGCAGCCCCTGGACCACCTGACGGCGCCACGGAAGCTGGGCGAAGATCTCGTAGCCGGGGAACGGAATGTGGTTGAAGAAGCCGATGCGGACGTCGCTGCGCCGCTCGCGCAACATCCGCGGCACCAGCTGCAGCTGGTAATCATGCACCCAGACCGTCGCTCCTGGAGCCGCCCGTGCGGCCGCGGCCTGCGCGAAATACCGGTTGACCGTCACGTAGGCGTCCCACCACCGGCGGTGAAACTCGGGCGAGGCGATGACGTCGTGGTAGATCGGCCACAGCGTCCCGTTGCAGAATCCCTCGTAGTAGTCCCGGATCTGGTCCGCGGAAAGGCCCACGCCCACCAGGTCCAGCCCGTCGGCCCGGAACGGCCCGGGCGCGGGCCCCGCGTCGCCGGACCAGCCGATCCACACCCCGCCGGCCTCGCGCATGACAGGCTCGAGCGCGGTGACCAGCCCGCCGGGACTCGGCCGCCAGTCCGCCTCGCCCTCCGGGCCCTCGACCCGGTCCACCGGCAGCCTGCTGGCCACCACCACGAACGCGTGCTGCTCGCTCCCGGCGTCAGCCGTCTCACTTAGTGGCGACATCTGTTCAACCTTAGCCCCGGAACCCGGCTCGGACCCTGGTTGGCATCCGTCTATCGTCTATTTACAGTAGACGGAATGGACGAAGCACTGCTCACCGAGGCGCGGCAGGCTCAGGAGCGGCTGATCGACGCCGAGCGTGACGCCGAGGTGGCCCGCGCCGACTTCCACCGGGCCGTCCGGCGCCTGCACCTGCACGGCGCGTCGCTGCGCGAACTCGCCGCCGCGCTCGGCCTCAGCCATCAGCGCGTGCATCAGATCGTCGAGCAGGCCGGCGGCTCCCGCCGCTGGGTGCGCCGGCCCGAAAGCCGCCGGCCGCCCCGGAGCTCGCTGCTGAACTGCACGTTCTGCGGGAGACCGCAAGACCAGGTGCGCAAGCTGATCGCCGGTCCTGGCGCGTATATCTGCGACGGGTGCACCGGCTCGGCCAAGAACGTGCTCAGCTCCGGCCAGGGCGTTCATACCGAACTGGCCTGGCTGAACCCCGTGGCCGAGCAGGACACCACGATGCGGTGCAGCTTCTGCGGCAAGGACCGCACCCTCGCGCCCGGCCTGGCCATGGTCTCGGCGGGGATCACCCGCAACACCCTCGCGGCGATCTGCGCGGAATGCCTGGCGCTGTGCGACGAGATCATCGTGGAGGAACTTGGCCAGTTACAGCAGCTCGCGCAGGTACTGCGGCAGCATCTGCCGCCAGGTGGGCCACTGGTGCGCCCACTGCGGGCCCCAGTTATCCACCCGGTTGGGGATCCCCTTCGCCCCCAGGGCGTCTGCCATCTGCCACGACGACCCGATGTCCTCCCACTCGCCCTCCCCGGAGGCGAGCACCACCCGCCGCTCCCTGAGCCGGTCCAGCTGCGGGCCCTCCAGGCCCGGAAGGAACTGCAGCGGCGCGGAGAAGTACAGGTCCGCGCTCCACGCCTCGTCGTAGAAGCGCTCGATCCGGTAGCTGCCGCTCATCCCGATGGCCGCGGAAAAGACGTCCGGATAGCGGCACAGCACGGCCACCGCGTTGAACGCGCCGATCGAGGGACCGCCGGCTACCACGTCGATCGTCCGGCCGCCGAGATCGTCGTGGATCGCCGGCACCACCTCCCAGCGCACGCACTCGTGGAACTGGTTGAGCAGCCACATGCGGTGCTCCGGCGGTCCCTCCTTCATGACCATCGCCCGCCCGGCCACGCTGTCGACCGAGTACAGCTTGACCCGGCCCTCGGCCAGCAGCGGACCGCAGGCGTCAACCAGGCCGTTCCGCTCGATCTCCTCGGCGTCGCCGCCCGCCGACGGGAAGACCAGCACGGGCAGGCCGAACCCGCCCCACCGGACCACGGTGATGTCCTGCTGCAGCCGGCCGGAGAACCACCGTTCCCGGGCCTTGTGGTCGTCACTCATAGACGTACTTCTGCGGCCCGGGAAATATCCATGACAACCCCTCCTGGAGCCGGTCGCGCCAGTTCTCCCAGCCGTGCCCGTCGCGGGCCTCGACGTAACGGACCGTCATCCCGGCCGACTCGAACACCGGGACCATGGACCGGTTCGGCACGATCAGCGGCTCGTAGACGCCGCAGCTGACGAACGCCCGGTCGGCCACCCGCCGCGGCGCGGCGCGGTACCGGTTGACGAATCGCACCACGGGCTCGAACGCCGGGCCGCCGCCGTGCTTCTGGCCGATGTCGGTGAAGACGAACGAGCCCGACTGCAGCAGCAGCGACCCGTACACCTCCGGGTACCGGTAGGCGGCCGACAGCGCGGCGACGGCGCCGAAACTCGCGCCCATCAGGCACCGCCCGGACGGCCGGCCGGCCAGCGGGAGTTCGGCCTCGAGCCGCGGCAGCAGCTCGGCGGTCAGGTACCGGGCGTGGGCCGCCGAGTTCGCGTATTCGGCCAGCCGGTCGCCCGGGTAGACGAACGCCGCGACGATCTCGGCCACGTCGAGCCGGTGGATGAGGTTGTCGAGCACGGTCTTGGCCGAGGCGTACCTGAGGTAATCGCCGCCGTCGTGGACGATCAGCAGCGGGTAGCGCGCGGTCCGCCGGAACCGGGCCGGCAGGTACAGCGTCACCTGCCCGTCACGGCGCAGCGCGCGGCTCGGTACCACCATGTCCACCAGCGATCCGGCCCGCGCCTCCGGGTCGAACACCGTCCAGTCCGGTATCTGGTACCCGTGGGCGTAGCAGACCGAGGAGCTGCCCACCGGGCTGTGCGCCAGCCGGGGGTTCAGCGGGTCGTTGATGCGTTCGCGCTGGCCGCCGCGCGCCACTTCCAGCTGGTACTCGACCCTGGAGCCTTCGGGCAGCTCCAGCACCACGTACCAGAGGTCGGTCCCGTACAGCCGGCGCAGTGGCAGGTGGTCGGGCAGCCCGAAGATCCGGTGGATGAGGAACACCTCGTCGGCCTCGCCCCGGTACAGGAACGTGCAGCGGGGACCCTCGATGATCGGGACCTGCTGGCGCTTGAGGAAGCGGTCGACCGCCGCGCTATCCAGCGGCTTGCGGTCTTTCAGCCTGTTGATGGCGAGCTTGCGGCTGACCGCAGGCTCGCTCACGGTGGTCAGGCTGCCTCCAGCGAGGTGACGTGGCCGTCTTCGGCGATGACCCGGGTTCCGGGCGGGTAGCCGCCGCCGGTGTCCAGGCGGGTGCCGTTGTCCAGGAGGATACATCGGGCCGGCCCGAACCTCCGCGCGAAGACCGCCATCCGGGGCGTGTCGTCGAGCCGCAGCCTGGTCCGGGCGTGCGGCAGCAGCACGACGTCGCGGAGCCGGCTCAGCCCGTTGCCGTATACCTCGGGGTGCCCGGGCCCGTGCGGTGACCGGTCATGGAACAGCACGATCCGCTCGGTCAGCGCCATCGCGCCCGCGGACCACGCGATCACCGGCGGGAGCTGAGCCGCCGCGACGTTGAACAGGTGCAGCGCGTCCGCCAGCACGCCGACGTGCCCGCCGGCCACGACCAGGGCGGCCGCGTTGCCGAGCGTGCCCGCTACCGCCGCGCGGTGCTCGGCGATCACCGGCCGGTCGTGCGGCCGCATCCGCTCGAAGAACTCGCCGCGCGCCGTGTTGACGCGGCTCAGGTGCGTCGCGTCAAGCTCGCGGACGGCGCCGATCGCCTCCGCGAGCGCGCCGCCGCGGAGCGGCTCATCCCAGTCGCCGGGATCGCGGCGCTGTACCGCGTAGACCGCCTGCAGCGCGTAATCCAGCCGCAGCAGGTACACGTCCTGCAGCTCCGCGAGCACCTCACGCAGCCGGCGCTCGCTGGCCGCGTACTCGGGGTCACGGTCCTGGACGTCCAGCCATCGCGCGTACAACCCGAGGTTGACGTCGCGCGACCCGAGCAGCGCGCTGAGTTCGGCGTCGTCGGCCTCGCGTTCCCGCCACCCGGCGGTGATGGTCGCGATCGGCTCGTCCGCGGCCAGCGACCGGATTACCGCGTCCACCGTGGGCCTGCGCTGCGGGCCCAGCAAGATGACGCTCACTGTGCCCCCGTGGACGTTCGCGCCACCCGGACAGCCCTTCGGGCCACCGGTCGCTCGCCGGGGCCAGGACCCGGACTGGCCGGCCGGCACCGGACGGCGCTCACTGGGCGTACACGCGCAGCGTGCGGCCGACCGCGTCGAGCATGCCGCGCAGCACGTCGTAGTCGGGGTGCCGCATGCGCACGTACGCGTTGGCCATGTACCCGGCCTCGACCCCCTGGGTCGGGGTGCCCGGCGGCGGCAGGTGCGCGTCGATGACCCACTCGCCGTACTGCTGCTGCAGCTCGTCGACGCCGCCGTAACCGGTGATGACGCCGTCCCGCTCGGGGCGCAGCGCCACGATCCCGCTGGCGTACCGCCGCGAAGGCGCCGCGCTGGTGTGGCCGCGGACGATCGCGTCCGCCCACTGGCGGTACAGGTCAAGGTCGTTCCCGGCCGAATAGAGGTCCCAGGCTCCCACGCCCGGCGGCCGGCAGCCGATCTCGGAGAACTTCAGGCCTTTCGGGCCGAAGAACCACTCCATGTGCGTCGCCGACGTCCCGATCCCGAGCGCGGCGATGACGCGCTGGCCCATCGCGCGCAGCTCGCCGTACTCCGGGGCCGTGTCGATCCGGTTGGTGGACACGAACTGCGGCGAGATCCACCGGGTTCGCATCGCCTCGAGCACGTTGGGGTAATAGTGCGACGCGAAGTCCAGCGCCACCCCGCCGTCGACCGCGATCGTGTCGTAGAACCCCTCGTGCCCCTCGATGAACTCCTCGACCGCGATCGACTCGACGCCCTGCCCGCCGAACACCCCGAGCGCGTGATCGAGGCCCGCGAAATCGTCGACGCGCACGGTGCCGGACGCGCCGGCGCCGCTGCGCGGCTTGAGGATCAGCGGGAAGCCCACCTGCTCGGCGAACGCGCGCGCCTCGGCGGCGCGGCCGACGCCCGCCGAGGCTGCGGTCGGCACCCCCGCCGCGCGCAGCGCCTCCTTCATCGACGGCTTGTCCCGGCACAGCCACGCCGTGTGCACCGAGGTACCGGGGATGGTGCAGGCCTCGCGGACCTGCGCGGCGGCCATGATGTGCGCCTCGACCGTGGCCTCGAGCCGGTCCACCCACAGCTTGTCCTGCACCCAGCGGACCGCCTGGGTCATGGCCGCGACATCGGTGACCGAAGGTACCCGCTCGTAGTGGTACAGCCACCCCTTCAGCTGGTCGTCGAAGGCGTCCGCCGGGTACTCGCCGATGCCGATCACGGTCGCGCCGGCCTCGGCCAGCGCCCGGGCGAACTGGCGCTGGTTGCTGGGGAAGAACGGCTCGACGAAGACCACGTTCATGCCTCGAATGGTAGCCGGGGTATCGCGGGCGGTACGGTCATGCCATGGTGGTCGCCGGGTTCGTCGCGCCCTATCTCCTCGACACGACGACCCGCTTCGTCGAGGCCGCCGCGGGCCTGCCGGACACGCGCCTGGCCCTGATCACCGCCGAACCCGAGGACCGGCTGCCGCCGGGGCTGCGCGGCCGGCTGGCCGGGCACTGGCGGATCGACGACCCGCTCGACGCCGGGCAGATCGCCTGGGCCGTCGAGGGACTCCGCGGGCAGCTCGGCGCGGTGCAGCGGCTGCTGGCCGTGCTGGAGCAGTTGCAGGTGCCGGTGGCCCTGGTTCGGGATCATCTGGGCATCCCCGGCATGGACCCGGTCACCGCGCGCAACTTCCGCGACAAGGACCAGATGAAGACGGTCCTGGAAGCGGCGGGCGTGCCGTGCGCCAGGCACCGGCTGGCGCACTCCCCGCCCGAGGCCGCCGCCTTCGCGGCCGACGTCGGCTTCCCGCTGGTGGTCAAGCCGCCCGCCGGAGCCGGGGCCAAGAGCACGTTCCGCCTGGATGGTCCCGCCGACCTGAGCGCCTGGCTGGACGCCGCCCCGCCCGCGCCGGACCGGCCCGCGCTGATCGAGGAGTTCCTCACCGGAACCGAGGGTTCCTACGACAGCGTGACCGTGGACGGGCAGGTCGTCTGGGACTCGATCTCGGACTACCTGCCGACGCCGCTGGAGGTGCTGCGCAACCCGTGGATGCAGTGGGTGGTGCTGCTGCCCCGCGACATCGACGGGCCGGAGTACGCGCAGATAAAGACGGTCGCACCGGTCGCGCTGCGGGCTCTCGGGCTGCGCTCGGGGCTCACCCACATGGAATGGTTCCGCCGCCCCGACGGCACGGTGGCCGTGTCCGAGGTCGCGGCCCGGCCGCCGGGCGCCCAGATCACCTCGATGCTGTGCTACGCGCACGACTTCGACCTGTATCGCGCCTGGTCGCAGCTCATGGTCGACGGCACGTTCGACCCGCCGCCGCGGCTGTGGTCCGCGGGCACGGTCTACCTGCGCGGCCCGGGCGCGGGCCAGATACGCGCCGTGCACGGCCTGGACCGGCTGCCGTCGGCCGTCACCGACCTGGTCGTCGACTCGCGGCTGCCCCAGCCGGGCCAGCCGTCCTCGGGCAGCTACGAGGGCGACGGCTACGTCACCGTCCGGCACCGCGACACCGCCGTGGTGACCGACGCGGTCAAGCAGCTGCTCGGCACCGTCCGCGTCGAACTCGGACCGTGGTAGCCGTGAACGTGATCATGATCTCGCCCGGCTACCCGGCGGAGATGGCGTTCTTCACCCGCGGCCTGGGGAACATGGGCGCGAACGTCATCGGCCTCGGCGACCAGTCGCAAGAAGCCCTCCCGGTGACCGCCAAGCAGGCCCTGGCGCACTACATCCAGGTCGGCTCGCTGGCCGCCGAGGACCAGGTCCTCGCGGCCGTGCGCGAACTGGCCAGGTCCGTCCGGATCGACCAGGTCGAGTGCTTGTGGGAGCCGTACATGATCCTGGCCGCGCGGCTGCGCGAGGAGCTGGGGCTGCCCGGCCTGACGGTGGTGCAGACCGTGCCGTTCCGGGACAAGGAGCTGATGAAGCAGTTCCTCGACGCGGCGGGCCTGCGCACGCCGTGGCACGTCGCCGCGACGACGGTCGCGGAGGTGTGGGCCGCCGCCGAACGCGTCGGCTTCCCCCTCATCGTCAAGCCGATCGCCGGGGCCGGCTCGGCGGACACCTACCGGGCCGACTCGCCCGGCGAGCTCGACGCGATCCTGCCCAGCCTCCGGCACGTGCCGCGGGTCAGCGTCGAGGAGTTCGTCGACGCCGAGGAGTTCACCTACGACACGATCTGCGCGGGCGGGCAGGTCCTGGTCGAGAACATCTGCCAGTACCACCCCCGCCCGCTGATGACCAAGATGCACGAGTGGATCAGCCCGATCACGATGGCCCTGCGCGACCTGGACGACCCGGCCCTGCAAGGGGGCCGGGAACTCGGCGCGGCGGTGCTCCGCGCGCTCGGGTTCCGCGACGGGTTCACCCACATGGAGTGGTACCGCAAGGCCGACGGTGAGGTGGTGTTCGGCGAGATCGGCGCCCGGCCGCCGGGCGCCCGCACCGTCGACGTGATGAACTACGCCACCGACGCCGACCTGTTCTCGGCCTGGGCCGAAGCGGTCACCTTCGGCCGGCTCTCGCAGCCGGTCGAGCGCCGCTACAACGCGGCCAGCATCTTCAAGCGCGCCAACGGCGCAGGCCGGATCACCCGCCACGAGGGCCTGGACCGGCTGCTGGCCGAGTACGGGGATCACGTGGCCGCGCTCGAGCTGCTCCCGGTCGGCGCGCCGCGGCGGGACTGGCGGGCCACCACGATCGCCGACGGCATGGTCATCATCCGCCACCCCGACCTGCCCGCCGCGACCCGGATCGCGGAGCGCTTCGCCGCCGACCTCCAGCTGTACGCGTCATGACGCCCGACCCGGCCGACCAGCCCGACCCGCCCGGCCCGTCCGACCCGCCCGACCCGGCCGGCCCGTCCGACCAGCCCGGCCCGCTTGCCGCCGCCCTCCGCCAGGTCCTGCCCTCCGTCCGCGCCGACCTCGAGCAGCTGGTGCGGATCCCGTCGGTCTCGGCCGACCCGGCCGCCGCGCCGTACGTGCGGGCCAGCGCCGAGCAGGCCGCCGCCCTGCTGCGCCAGGCGGGACTGCCCGTTGTCGAGATCGTGACCGCCCAAAACGGCCAGCCGGCCGTGATCGGGCACCGGCCCGGGCCGCCCGGCGCCCGCGCGGTCCTGCTCTACGCGCACCACGACGTCCAGCCGCCCGGCGACCGCGCGGCCTGGGACACCGACCCGTTCGAGCCGACCGAGCGCGACGGGCGGCTGTACGGGCGGGGCGCCGCCGACGACAAGGCGGGCATCGCGGTGCACCTGGCGGCGCTGCGCGCCCACGGCGACCGGCTCCCCGTCGGGGTCACCGTGCTCGTCGAGGGCGAGGAGGAGATCGGCTCGCCCACGCTGGCGCAGTTCCTGGACGGTTACGCCAGCCGGCTGGCGGCCGACGTGGTGGTGTTCGCCGACGCGGCGAACTGGACCGCGGACGTGCCGTCGCTGACCACCACGCTGCGCGGGGGCACCAGCGTCGTCGTGCAGGCGCGCACCCTGCACCACGGCGTGCACAGCGGGATGTACGGGGGCCCCGTTCCCGACGCGCTGACCGCGCTGTGCCGGATGCTGGCCACCCTGCACGACGACCGCGGCGACGTGGCCGTGCCCGGCCTGGCCCGCGGCCGCGCCGATCCGCTCGACCTGACCGAGGCGCAGCTGCGCGCCGACGCCGGGCTGCTCGACGGCGTCCGGCTCACCGGCACCGGCGGCCTCACCGAGCGGCTCTGGGCCGCTCCCGCGATCGCGGTCATCGGCCTCGAC
>JASHVM010000597.1:0-3733 GCA_030044595.1 Streptosporangiaceae bacterium | reverse complement strand
TACTGGGTGGGGCGCTGGTGTGGGCTGGCCGGGGCTTTTACGCTGGGCCGGTGGGAACTCTCACGTTTTTGTTCACCGACATTGAGGGCTCGACGGAGCTGGTTGGGCGGCTGGGAGACGACGTCTACGCACGGGTACTCGCCGGCCACCACGCGCTGATCCGGTCGGGTCTGGCCGCTCATGGCGGCGAGGAGGTCGATACCCAGGGTGATGCGTTTTTCGCGGTGTTCTCCTCGCCGAGGGCGTGCGTGGCGGCGGTGGCGGAGATGCAGCAGGCGATTGAGGCGCATCCGTGGCCGGCCGGGGAGCAGGTCCGGGTGCGGATGGGTGTGCATACCGGTGAGGCGTCGCAGGCGGGTAGGGGCCTGGTGGGCCTGGACGTGCACCGCGCCGCCCGGGTGGCGGCGGTCGGGCATGGCGGCCAGGTGCTGGTGTCGGAATCGGCGGCCGTGCTGGCCCGTGACGGGCTTCCGGTGGGGACGGCGCTGCGGGACCTGGGTGTACACCGGTTGAAGGATCTGGGCCGCCCGGAGCGGATCTTCCAGCTGTCGGTGCCGGGCCTACCGGGGGAGTTCCCGCCGCTGCGCTCGCTGGGCAACCCGGTGCTGGCCAACAACCTGCCCGCGCAGCTGGCGAGCTTCGTCGGGCGTGACCGGGAGCTGGCCGAGGTGCGGGCGCTGGCCGGGTCCTCCCGCCTGGTCACCCTGGCTGGGGCCGGGGGGTCGGGGAAGACCAGGCTGGCCCTGCAGGTGGCCGCTGACCTGCTGGACGGCTCCGGTGATGGGGTGTGGCTGGTGGAGCTGGCCCCAGTTACCGATGAGGACGGCGTGTTCCCGGCCATCGCCGGGGCGCTGGGGGTGGCAGCGGGCCGGGGCCGCCCGGCTGTGGAGGCCCTTGTCGATGCCCTGGCACCGCAGGACGTTCTGATCGTGCTGGATAACTGCGAGCATTTGATCGGCGGCTGCGCCAAGGCCGCGGAGGTGGTGCTGCGGCGCTGCCCGGGGGTGCACCTGCTGGCCACCAGCCGCGAGCCGCTGGGCATCGGCGGGGAGATGATTTACCGGGTGCCGCCGCTGTCGCTGCCGGCCGCCGATGACGGCGACGTCGCGGCGGCGCAGTCCAGTGACGCGGTCGCGCTGTTCGCCGAGCGGGCCCGACAGCAGGGGGCCGCCCTTGCGGTGGACGCGGAGACCGGTCCGCTGGTGGCCTCGATCTGCCGGCGGTTGGACGGGATGCCGCTGGCCATCGAGCTGGCCGCCGCGCGGTTGCGGTCGCTGTCGCTGGCCGGCCTGGCCGACCGTCTGGACCAGCGGTTCCGGCTGCTCACCGGGGGCAGCCGGACTGCCCTGCCGCGGCAGCAGACGCTGCGGGCAACGGTGGAATGGTCCCATTCGCTGCTCAGCGATCCCGAGCAGGTGCTGCTGCGGCGGCTGTCGGTGTTCGCCGGCGGCTTCGACCTGGATGCCGCCGAATCCGTGTGCGGGTTCGGGGACGTGGAGGCTTTTGACGTGGCCGACCTGCTCGGCTCGCTGGTGGATAAGAGCCTGGTCGTGGCCGAGCCAGCCGGGGCGGCCCTGCGCTACCGGCTGCTGGAGACCATCCGCCAGTTCGCCGCCGAGCAGCTCGCCGGGGCCGGCGAGGAGGCGGCTGCGGCCGAGGCGGCCCACGGCGGGCACTTCCTGGCGCTGGCCGAAGCGGCGGCCCCCCACCTGACCGGACGGGGGCAGGGGGTGTGGTTGGCGCGGCTGGATGCCGACCAGGACAACCTGCGCCGCGCCGCCGAGCATGCGGCCCGCGACCCGGACGGGACCGGACAAGTGCTGCGGTTCGGCGTGGCGCTGCGGCACTATTGGCTGGCGCGTGCCCGGCAAAACGAAGCCGCTGGGCTGCTGCTGCCGGTGCTGGAACGCCCCGAAGCCCGTGCGGACCCCGGGCTATTCGCCGCGGCCCTGGTCGCTGCCGCGCTGGCTGCGCGGGACGCCGGCCTGCCAGCAGCGGGGCAGCTGGCAGACCGCGCGGTGGAGGTGGCCCGCCGGCTCGGGGATGACCGGGTGCTCATCGAGGCCCTCAGCGCCCTGTGTGCCTATTACTCCTTCGCGGGCCAGCCCGAGCGGGGATTCCCGCTGGGCCAGGAAGCCGTCGAGCGCGCCCGCCGGCTCGGCGATGATTTCCTGCTCGGCTTCAGCCTGCTGCTCTGGCTGCTGACCAGCGACCTCATGGACCCGGCCCGGGCCGCGCAGCTGTACACCGAGGCCGTCGCCGCCACCGAACGGTCCGGTGATCAGATCCGGAACTACCGGCTGCACAACAACGCCGGCGACCGCGCGCTGCGCGCCGGGGACACCGCCGCCGCCCGGGCACACCTGGACCAGGCGGCGCAAGCCATGCAGGCGATCGGGCAGAAAAACGACCACCATGTGCCGGGCAACTGGGGCTGGGTGCTGCGCGAGGAGAACGACACCGACGGTGCGCGGTCGATGTTTGGGACGGCGCTGCGGATAAGCCGCCGGACCGGGGAGCGTGACGGCCTAGCCTTCGCCACCCTCGGCCTGGCTTGCCTGGCCGCCGATCGGGGCGACTGGCAGCGGGCAGCCGCGCTGCACGGCGCCGCGCAAGCCTTCACCGACCAGTTCGCCGAACCGTGGCAGGTACTCGAAGCGCGCTACCGCCGCGACAGCCTGCACAAGGTCCGTGCCGCCTTGGGGGAGGAGCAGTTCGCGCGGGCCTACGCCGAGGGCATGGCGCTCAGCCTCGACCAGGCACTCGGCCTGGCCCTCGCAACGGCCCGCTCCGCCTGAACAGACGGACTCTGGCCCCGGCAGCGCCGCACCTGACCGCAGCAAGCCAGTCATAACGACCAATTCGGTGCGGTTCGGACGGCATGTCGGCCCACTGAGACATGCCGCCAATTAGATGACATGCATCGGGCCGGACTGAGCTGAGGCCGCGGCCGGGTGCCGGGAGACCTCCCCAGCTCAGGCGCGCGTCACGATGGGACGCGTAGGCAATTCGCATGAGGGGTGTGTGCCCCTCGGAGCTCGAGGAGGTCCCGATGCCCATCGTAGGCGGGCTGGATATCCACCGGAAGCAGATCACCTTCGACTACCTCGACACCGTGACCGGGCAGGTGCAGCGCGGGCAGGTCAGCCCGGCCGACCGGGTGCACGTGCGGGCCTGGCTGGCCCGGTTCAACGGCCGCGATGACGTCGCGTTCGCGGTGGAGGGGTGCGCCGGATGGCGGTACGTCGTCGAGGAGCTGGCCGCGGCCGGGATCGCGGCGCATCTGGCCGAGCCGGCCGACACCGCGGCACGGCGCGGGAGGAAACGGCACGCCAAGACCGACAAGACTGACGCGCGGCACTTGCGGATGCTGCTGGCCGAGGGCCGGCTGCCGGAGTGCTGGATCCCGCCGGGGCACATCCTGGAATGCCGGGCGCTGCTGGAGCTGTACAACGACCTGCGCCGCGAGCACACCGCCTGGGTGCAGCGGATCCACGCGGTCCTGTTCCACCAGGGCGCCCCGGCCCTGGGCGAGGGTACGCTGCGCACCGGGCCGGGCGTGGCCGAGCTGCGGGCGGCCGCGACCGCGCACCTGTCCCCGGCCGGGCAACTGCAGGTCGCCACCGCGCTGGAGGTGCTCGACGCGCTGGAAGTCCAGCTGCACGCGGTGCGGCACCAGCTGCTGGCGGCCGCCCGGCACCTGACCGGAGCCAAGGTCCTGGCCGCCCGGCTG
>JASHVM010000596.1:0-3066 GCA_030044595.1 Streptosporangiaceae bacterium | reverse complement strand
GCCAGGGCGATGTCCGCCAGTTGCGTCGCATCGGGTTGCGGGACGACCGCGCAGTCGGCGTAAGCGAACACGCGAGCGTCCGGCATTACGATGAGGAAGCAGCTGGTCACGGTCCTCACCCCGGCGGCGAGGCCGATGATCCGGATCCCGGCGCGGATGACGTCGGCGGTGGGACGGGCGGACCCGCCGACGCAGGCGTCGGCGAGGCCTGCCCTGACCGCGGCGGCACCGATGTAGAGCGGGTCACCGGCGCACACGGCGTGCTCGTTCGGAGGGATCCCGCGGCCCGCCAGCGCCTCGTCGATGCGGCCGGCGATCCTCCGGTCGCTGCGGGCGGTAGCGGGGGCGAGCACCTCCACCCCGTCGCCGCCGCCGAGGCTGTCAGACAACAGCACGGGCCTGACCGGCGTGGTGGCGGCCAGCCGCCGCGCCGCCGCCGCGGTCCTCGGGTCGTCACCGTCGGTCAGGACCACCCTGGGGTTCCAGCCGGCCAAGCGCGCGCGCCATCCTTGCGCGAGATCTTCCATCTCGTCCCTCGTACCTCCGGGTCTTGCCGGCGAGCGCAAGGCCCGCCGGCGCGTCAACGGCTGGCCGGCCACGTCCAGTCGACGATCTCCGGCGGGTCCTCGCCGTGCTCGCGGGTGTACTGGCGGGCTGCGAGCCGGGAATCGGCCATCTGCTGCCGCAGCCCGGCGGCCGCGACCGCCAGCCCGGGTACCCGGTCGATGACGTCGATGACCAGGTGATACCGATCTACGTCGTTGAGCATGACCATGTCGAACGGCGTGGTCGTGGTGCCCTCCTCCTTGTATCCGCGCACGTGCAGGTTGGCGTGGTTGGCACGCCGGTAGGTGAGCCGGTGGATGAGCCACGGGTATCCGTGGAAAGCGAAGATGACCGGCCGGTCGCGGGTGAACAGCGCGTCGAACTCGCGGTCCGGCAGCCCGTGCGGATGTTCGCTTTCGGGCTGAAGGCGCATCAGGTCCACCACGTTGACCACCCGGACCTTCAGGCCGGGCAGGCGCATCCGGAGCATGTCGGCGGCGGCCAGCGTCTCCTGCGTCGGGATGTCCCCGGCGCAGGCCAGCACGACATCGGGCTCGGCGTCGCTGGTGGTGCCCGCCCAGTCCCATATCCCGATGCCGCGGGCGCAGTGGGCGACGGCCTGGTCCATCGGCAGCCAGCTCGGGCTGGGGTTCTTCCCGGCCACGATCACGTTGATCAGGTCGCGGGAGCGCAGGCACCAGTCCGCCGTCGCCAGCAGGGTGTTGGTATCCGGCGGCAGGTAGACGCGGATGATCTCTGCCTTCTTGTTCACCACGTGGTCGAGGAACCCGGGGTCCTGGTGCGAGAAGCCGTTGTGGTCCTGCCGCCACACGTGTGAGGTCAGCAGGTAGTTCAGTGATGCGACGGGCCTGCGCCAGCCGATGCCGCGGGTGACCTTCAGCCACTTGGCGTGCTGGTTGAACATGGAATCGATGATGTGGATAAACGCCTCGTAGCAGCTGAACATCCCGTGCCGGCCGGTGAGCAGGTAGCCCTCGAGCCATCCCTGGCACATGTGCTCGGACAAGATCTCCATGACCCGGCCTGACGGCGCGAGGTGGTCGTCTCCTGGCTCGTGCCCGGCGCTCCACGCGCGGTCGGTGGCCTCGAACACCGGGGAGAGCCGGTTGGACTCGGTCTCGTCGGGGCCGAACAGGCGGAACGTCGAGGCGTTGGCTGCGATCACGTCCCGCAGCCACGCCCCGAGCGCCCGGGTCGGCTCGCTGGTGACGGCCCCGGGTGCGCTGACCTCCACGCCGTACCGGCGGAAGTCCGGCAGCCGGAGGTCCTGCAAGAGCTGGCCGCCGTTGGCGTGCGGGCTCGCGCTCATCCGGCGATCGCCGCATGGCGGCAGCGCCGCCAGCGGCCCGGCCAGCCTCCCGGCGGCATCGAACAGCTCCTCCGGCCGGTAACTGCGCAGCCACCCCTCGAGCTGGGCTAGATGGCTGGGGTTGGCGCGGACGTCGGCCAGCGGGACCTGATGGGAGCGCCAGGTCCCCTCGACCGGGACCCCGTCGACCTCGCGCGGGCCGGTCCAGCCCTTCGGCGTGCGCAGCACGATGACCGGCCAGGACGGCTGCCCGGCCGAGCCGCCGAGCCGCGCCTCCTGCTGGATCAGGGTGATCTGCTGCCAGGCCGCCTCCAGCGCCCCGGCAAGTGCCCGGTGGACCTGCTCCGGGTCGTCCCCCGAGACGATGTACGGCGTATGCCCGTACCCCTCCAGCAGGCTCACCAGCTTGCGTTCGGGTATCCGGGCGAGCACGGCCGGGTTGGCGATCTTGTAGCCGTTCAGGTGCAGCACCGGCAGCACGGCGCCATCCCGGGCCGGGTCGATGAACTTGTTGGAGTGCCAGCTTGCCGCCAGCGGCCCGGTCTCCGCCTCGCCGTCGCCGATCACGCAGCACACGAATAGGTCGGGGTTGTCGAACGCGGCGCCATAGGCATGCACGAGCGCGTACCCCAGCTCGCCTCCCTCGTGGATGGAGCCGGGGACCTCGGCCGCGACGTGGCTGGGGATGCCGCCGGGGAAGGAGAACTGGCGGAACAGGGCGCGCATGCCGTCTTCGTCCGGGTCGATGTGATGGTAGGTCTCGCCGTAGGTGCCTTCCAGGTAGGCCTGGGCGACCAGCGCAGGCCCGCCGTGCCCGGGCCCGGTGATGAAGATGGCCTCCAGGTCGTGCGCCCGGATCAGCCTGTTCATGTGCGTGTAGACCAGGTTCAGCCCGGGCGTCGTCCCCCAGTGCCCGAGCAGCCGCGGCTTGATGTGCTCCGGCCGCAGCGGCTCGCGCAGCAGCGGGTTGTCCAGCAGGTAGATCTGTCCCGCGGACAGGTAGTTGGCGGCGCGCCAGTACGCGTCGAGCAGTTCGATATCGGTGCTACTGAGCTCGGTGCCCGTTTCGGTTATGACTGTCATCGGCAGGGACCTCCTGTCGGTAATCGGAAGTTGAAGTCAACCTGAGTCGTGTTGCCGGTTTTTTACGCAATATGTTCTCGATGTAAACATTTATGCTTGGCACGGCT
>JASHVM010000595.1:0-11020 GCA_030044595.1 Streptosporangiaceae bacterium | reverse complement strand
ACCGCGTCGTCCACGCCGTCGTCGTCGGGGGCCGGGCCGAGCACGTTCACGTGCAGGTTGCCCACGCCGATATGGCCGAACACGATCGCGCGCGCGTCCGCCTTGGCGATCACCGAATCCAGGTCGGCGCGGAACGCCGCGAGCCGCGCCAGCGGCAGGGCCACGTCCAGCTTGTGCGGGATGCCCGCCGCGCTGATCGACTCGGTGTGCCGTTCCCTGTAGGCCCACAGGCCCGCCCGGTCCTGCGCGTCCATGGCGACCGCCGCATCCTGGAGCTGGGCCAGCGCCACCAGCCGTTCGGCATCAAGATCTGAAGCAGCCGCGTCCACAAGCAGGTAGGCCGGATAGTCCCGGGCCAGCGGAGCGGGCAGCCCGGTATGCGCGCGGACCAGGGCCAGGCCCGCCGCCTCGAAGTACTCGGCGGCGCGCACCCGGGGCAGCAGCGACCTGATCTCGGCCTGCAGGCGCGCCGCGGCCACGATGTCCGGCACGCCGGCCAGCACGGTGAGCGTCGCCGGCTCGGCGGGCCACAACCGCAGCCGCGCGGCGGTGATGACCCCGAGGGTGCCCTCGCTGCCCGCCAGCAGCTGGGTCAGGTCATAACCGGTGTTGTCGGCCTGGATGCCGCCGAGCCTGCTGATCACGCTGCCGTCGGCCAGCACCGCCTCCAGCCCGGCGAGCTGCGCGCGCGTCGGGCCGTACCTGATCGTCTGGATGCCGCCGGCGTTGGTGGCGATCGTGCCGCCGACCGTGGCGGAGTCCCTGGCCGCCAGGTCGACGCCGTACTCCAGGCCGGCCCGGGCCGCGTGCGCGCGCAGCTCCGCGATCGTGACCCCGGCGCCCGCGGTCACCTGCGCCGCGAGCGGGTCCACCGGATCGAGCCTGCGCAGCCGCCGGGCGGAAAGGACCACCGCGCCTCCGGCCGGCGGGACTCCGCCGCCGACGAGCCCGGTACCGCCGCCCTGCGGCACCACCGGCACGCCGTGACGGCCGCAGGCGGCCAGCGCCCGGGCCACCTGATCGACGTCACCGGGGCGGATCACGCAAAGCGCGGGACCGTGGAACCTGCGAGTCCAGTCCGTGGCGTATCCCGCGGTGACGTCGGGATCGGTGAGCACGTGCTCCGGGCCGCAGATCGCGGTCAGCTCGGCCAACAGGACGCCCATGAGTACTCACCATATGGTCCCGCGCTGATCTATAGTGCTTTTCAAATACGAGTAAGACCGTTCATCCTGGGCATCCATCACGGTATGGCGGCTGAGGAAGAAGCCGGGGCGGTCTTCCGCTAGGACGCGGAGCATGGACCAGGCAGAATCAAGCCCATCACCGGGCCAGCCGGAGCGCCAGGGTAAGCCGGCCCCCGGGCGAGACGGCCGCGCCGAGCAGGCAGTACCGGCCCTCCGGCTCGAGCACCCGGTCATCGCGGGCTACGACGGCTCGGCGTCCAGCCGCAACGCCCTGGCGTACGCGGCCGGACTGTCTGTGCGGCTCGGTCGGCCGCTGCTGGTCATGTACGTGTGCTCGTCCGGGGTCTACTGCGAGCCGCTGACCGGGCAGGTGGTGGGCGTGCTGCGTGACGCGGAGGCGCTGGAACGGTGGCTGCTGGCCGAGCTGGACCAGGTGACCGGGAACGCCGAGGTCGATGTGCACGTCCGGACCCGGCGGGGCAGCCCGGCCCGGGAACTCGCCGCGGCGGCCGAAGAGTTCAGCGCCGACGCCCTCGTGATCGGGGCACCCGGTCGCTTTTGGCACCGGGTCGCGGGCTCGGTATCCGGGTGGCTCGCCCGGCACGCCCGCTGCCCGGTCATTGTCGTCCCTTAGCCGCGCTGGCCGAGGTAAATATAGAGACAAGTCAAGTGGGCGAGGAGGGATTTGAACCCTCACGTCCTTTCGGACACACGGACCTGAACCGTGCGCGTCTGCCGTTCCGCCACCCGCCCGGGCAACGAGATAGGTTAGCACGACCGCGAGCGCTCCTGCGCCCCGGATACCATCGGGGCAAGGGACGTGAAGGAGGTGGCACGTTGGGAGTTCTGCAGCGCTTCGAGCGTCGGCTTGAAGGCATGGTAGAAGGTGCCTTCGCGCGCGCCTTCAGGTCCGAACTGCAGCCGGTTGAGGTGGCCAGCGCGGTGCAGCGGGAAATGGACGACCGGGCTGCCATCGTGGCCAAGGGCCGCACCCTGGTGCCGAATGATTTCGTCGTCGAGATCGCCGAGACCGATCACTACCGCCTCGACGTGTACGCCGAAAGCCTGGGCGTCGAGCTCGCCAATCTGGCCAGGGACTACGCCAAGGAACAGGGCTACTCGTTCGTGGGCCCGGTCCGGATGCGGTTCGAGGGCGCGCCCGACCTGACCACGGGCACGTTCCGGATCCGGTCCGGCGTCATTCGCGGCTCGACCATCGAGGGCGGCGAGATCAGGCTGCCCGCCAGCGACCTGCCGCGGAGCCAGGCCCGGGGCTTCCCAGGGCACCCGCGGCTGCTCGTCTCGGGGCCCAGGACTCCCGGGGGCGCCGAAGGCGGCGATCAGCGCACCTACGAGCTGCAGACGCCGGTGACGCTGCTCGGCCGGGGAACAGACTGTGACCTGCGACTGGTGGATCCGGGCGTTTCGCGGCACCACGCGGAGTTGCGGGTGGAGAACGACCAGGTCGTCCTCGTGGACCTCGGTTCCACGAACGGCACCTTCGTCAACGGCCAGCCGGTCAGGCGGGTCATGCTCACCGACGGCACGCACGTCTCGCTGGGCCGGACCACGCTGGTCTTCCGCCAGGACCCGCCGGATCGCCAGGACGGCCAGGGCAGTGGTTACACGGCCGGCAGCTACTAAGGCCCGCGGGCGAGGGCACAGATGAGCGAGCTCTCCCTCACCATCATCAGGGTGGCCTTCCTGGCCGTGCTGTGGCTGTTCGTCATCGCGGCCATCGGCGTGGTCCGCACCGACCTGCTCGGCCCGGTTACCGCGGGCCGGCGAGGCCGCGGCCGCCAGGCGCCTCCGCGCCAGGCCCGTCCGGTCAAACCGCAGCGGCCGGGCCGCGGCTCACCGCGCTTCCTGGTGGTGACGGCGGGTGCACTCAAGGGCACCAGCCTGGACCTTTCCCAGCAGCAGATCACGCTGGGACGGGCGAATGATGCCACGCTAGTGCTGAACGACGACTACGCTTCAAGCCGACATGCCCGGATATTCCCCCAGGACGGTCAGTGGATCGTCGAGGATCTGGGATCGACCAACGGCACCTACCTGGACCGGCAGAAGGTGACCCGGCCGACGCCCGTTCCGCTGGGAGTTCCGATCCGCATCGGTAAGACCGTTCTGGAACTGCGCAGATGACACTTGTACTCCGCTACGCGGTACGCTCCGACGTCGGCCTGCTCCGTGAGGGGAACGAGGACTCGGCGTACGCGGGGCCGCGCCTGCTCGCGGTGGCGGACGGTATGGGCGGGCATGCGGCCGGTGAGGTGGCCAGCTCGCTGACGATCGCGTCCATGGCGGAGCTTGATTCCCAGCAGCCCGGCGACGACATGCTGGAGGCCCTGTCCGCCGCGGTCTCCATCGCCAACGCCAGGCTGCAGGAGAAGATCCTGGCCAACCCCGCCGTCGAGGGCATGGGAACCACGCTGACCGCGCTGCTGTGGTCCGACGGGCGCGCCGCCGTGTGCCATATCGGCGATTCGCGCGGCTACCTGCTGCGGGACGGCGAGCTGTACCAGATCACTCACGACCACACGCTGGTGCAGTCGCTGGTCGACGAGGGCAGGATCAGCGCCGACGACGTCTCGACCCACCCGCAGCGGTCGCTGCTGCTGCGGGCGCTGGACGGCAGGTCGGCCGCCGAGCCCGACCTGTCGGTTCATGAAAGCCTGGCCGGCGACCGTTACCTGCTCTGCTCGGACGGGCTGTCCGGCGTGGTCAGCGACGAGACGCTGCGCGAGGTGCTGACGACGATCGTCGATCTCGACGGCGCCACCCGCGAGCTGATCGAGCTCGCGATCGCCGGCGGCGGCCCGGACAACATCACGTGCATCGTGGCGGACGTGGTGGACACGACCACGACGCGGCTCGCGCCGACGACCACCCCGGTGCTGGCCGGGGCGGCCGCGAGCGCCGACGATCTCGGCTGGGCGGGCGGCACTGGTCCGTTGGGTCCCTTCGACCCGTTCGGCGGCCTCGAGGACCATTCGCGGGCCGCGCGGACCGCCCCGCAGCCGATCTTGACCGGCGACGAGGACCCGCGGGTCCCGGGCGATCCAGGGTCTGTCGCGCTCGCGATGGCGAACGAGAACGGCAACGGCTCGCTGGCGGTGCGCCGGCACGGCCACCGTGCGCGGCCAGGGGGAGGCCAGGACGCTCCGGAATCATCCGGCTCAAGGGGTCGGCGCCGCTGGCCGATCGTCACCACCGCGCTGGCGGTGCTCCTGGCCGTCCTGCTCGGCGGCGGCTACATTGCCTGGCGCTGGAGCCAGGACCAGTACTACGTGGCGGCGGACAGCAAGGGCCAGGTCGTCATCTACCGCGGCATCAACCAGCGCATCGCGGGGATCGACCTGTCCAGCCCGTACGAGCTGACCGGGATCCCGCTGGCCCAGGTGCCGTCGAACTACCAGCAGGCGGTGAAGACCGCCTACGGCACGGGCAGCCTGACTCAGGTCCGGCAGATCGTGGCGAACGTGGCCGCCGCCGTCAAGCAGTGCCAGCAGCAGTACGCGGCCCTGCAGAGCTGGGCGACAGCGGAAGACAAATACCAGGCTGCGATAGCTCAGGCTAAGGATCTGCGGAAACCCACGAGCAGCATCGCCAAGCCCGGCGCGCAGCCGCCCGCCGCAGGCGCCATGTGCCCGCCGTCCCAGGAGTTCGGCATCCCGGCCAGTGCCCTGGCCCCGGCTCCGGCGGGGCATTCCTGATGAGGCCCGCGGATCCCCGGGACCTCGTGAGGCCCCGGTGAGCAGCATCACCGCCCCGTCGCCGGCGCTGGATCCGGACTACCCGCCGATCCCGGTGGCGCGGGGCCGGCGGCGCACCGAGCTGATCATGCTGATCTTCGTCTTCGCGCTCGTCGCCTTCGCCTTCGCGAACGTCGACTTCAGCCTCAAGGGCAAGCTCACGTCGTCGCTGGCGGAATACATGGCCGCCTTCGTCGTCATCATGCTGGCCGGGCACCTGGCGGTGCGAAGGCTCGCCCCGTGGTCGGACCCGCTGCTGCTTCCGCTCGCGGCCTTGCTCAACGGCCTCGGCGTCGTGATGACGTACCGGCTGGCGGAGCAGGGAAACCTGCTCACGACGCCGCTGAGCCCGTCCGCGACGGGTATCCAGATCCTCTATACCGCCGTCGGCATCGGGTGCTTCGTGGCGGTGCTGGCCCTGGTCCGCGAGCCGCGCACGCTGCAGCGCTACACCTACACGCTCGGCGCCATCGGCCTGCTGCTGCTCGCGCTGCCCGCCCTGCTGCCGTCGTCGATCAGCGAGGTGGCCGGCACCGGCGCCAAGATCCAGATCAGGCTGGGCACGTTCACCGTCCAGCCGGAGGAGTTCGCCAAGCTGGCGCTGGCCGTCTCGTTCGCCGGCTACCTGGTGGCCAAGCGGGACGTGCTGGCCCTGGCCGGGCGCCGGGTGCTCGGCATCGACCTGCCGCGGGCGCGCGACCTCGGCCCGATCCTGGTCATCTGGGCGGCCAGCCTGCTGCTGCTGGTCTTCGAGAGCGACGTGGGGACCAGCGCGGTGTTCATGGGCCTGTTCGTGGCGATGCTGTATATCGCCACGTCCCGGACGTCCTGGCTGCTGCTCGGCTTCGTCATGTTCGTGGCGGGCGCGTTCGCGGCGAGCAAGCTGTTCGCCCACGTCGGCGAGCGGTTCGACGTCTGGCTGCACCCGTTCGCCGGCAGCAACCCGGAGGGCAGCGCCTACCAGCCCCTCCAGGGCCTGTACGGGATGGCGAGCGGCGGGCTGCTCGGCAAGGGCCTCGGCGGGGGCCAGCCGTACATCACGCCGCTGGTCCAAAGCGACATGGTGTTCACCGCGTTCGGCGAGGAACTCGGCCTGGCCGGGCTCATGGCCCTCCTGCTGGTCTACGGGCTGATCGTGGAGCGCGGGCTGCGGGCGGCGATATCGGTCAAGGACCCGTTCTCCAAGCTGCTCGCGGGCGGCCTGTCGTTCATGCTCGCGCTGCAGGTCTTCGTGATCGTCGGCGGCGTGACCAGGCTCATCCCGCTGACCGGCATCACCACTCCGTTCCTGTCCCAGGGCGGATCCTCGCTGGTGGCGAGCTGGATACTGATCGCCTTGCTGACCCGGGTCAGCGATGCCGCCCGCCGCCCGCCGCCGCGGCCGATACAGGAGGAGGGGCTGACGCAGGTGGTGTCGCTGAAATGAACCGGGCGCTGCGCCGGATATCCATCGCCGTCCTGGTGATGTTCGTGCTGCTGCTGGTGAACATTAACTACCTGCAGGGCTTCGAGCCGGCCAGCCTGGCCACCAAGCCGGGCAACGCCCGCGCCTTCGAGGCGCAGTTCCAGTACCAGCGCGGCAGCATCAGCACCGCTGACGGGGTGACGATCGCCGAGTCGGTGCCGAGCAACGACATCTACAAGTACAAGCGCGTCTATCCCCACGGCCCTGAATACGCTCCGGTCACCGGCTACGACACCCTGTACAGCCAGAGCGGCCTGGAGTATTACGAGAACTCGGTGCTGAACGGCAGTGACTCTTCGCTGGCGGTCCGGAACTTCATCGACCTGCTCACCGGCAAGCCGCGCAAGGGCGCCGACGTCACGGTCACGATCAACTCCAAGGCCCAGAACGCGGCCTGGACCGCGCTCGAGACGATGACGGGAGGCAAACCGGGCGGGGTGGTGGCCCTCAATCCGCAGACCGGCGCCATCCTGGCCATGGCGTCGTACCCGAGCTACGACCCCAACGTGCTGGCCACCCACAACGGCAACCAGCTCAACGCGGTCGACAAGGCCCTGCTCACCCAGCCCGGCAACCCGCTGCTGAACCGCGCCATCAACTACACCTGGCCGCCCGGGTCGACGTTCAAGATCGTGACCAGCTCCTCGTACCTGACCCAGAACCCGAGCAGTACGCCGCAGACCAACGTCTACTCGCCGACGGTGCTGAAGCTGCCGCAGACGACGCACGTCCTGACCAACAACGACGGCGAGGCCTGCGGGGACGGCAGCGGCCAGGTGGCCCTGCTCTACGCCTTCGCGCAGTCATGCGACACCACCTTCGGCGCCCTCGGCATGAACCTCGGCGGGCCGACGCTCAACAACATGGCCGAGGCCTTCGGGATGAACAGCACCAGCCTGAAGATACCGATGCCGGTGTCGCGGAGTAACTACGTCATCCCGGCCAGCAAGGCGCTGACCGCGTTCTCGGCGATCGGCCAGTACAGCGACACCGTGACGCCGATGCAGGAGGCCATGTTCGCCGCGGCCATCGCCAACGGCGGCAAGCTGATGACGCCGTACCTGGTCCAGCAGGTCACGGCCAGCGACCTGAGCACGGTGCAGCGGGCGACGCCGACGCAGCTGAGCCAGGCCGTCTCCCCGTCCGTTGCCGCGGACGTGGGACAGATGATGCTCGCCGTGGTGCAGAGCCCCGAGGGCACGGCGGCCGCCTTCAACACCGCCGCCGTGGGCTTCACGATGGCCGGCAAGACCGGGACCGCCCAGAACGGCGCGAACAACACCGGGCTGGACGATGCGGTCTTCACCTGCTTCGCGCCCTACGACAACCCGCAGATCGCCGTCGGCGTCATAATTCAAGGCGGCGGTTACGGTGCCACCGCGGCCGCACCCATCGCCGTGCAGGTCATCAAGGCATACCTGGCAACCCTGGGGAAATAAGGTGACCGATTACCTGCTGGCTGGCCGCTACCGGCTGACCGGCCGTATCGCGGTCGGCGGCATGGGCGAGGTCTGGCGTGGCGAGGATGTGCTGCTCAACCGCGAGGTCGCGGTGAAGCTGCTCCCTACCGGGCGGGCCGGCGACGAGGCGTTCCTGGCCAGGTTCCGCGCCGAGGCGCGGTACGCGGCCAGCCTGTCGCACCCGGGCATCGCCCGGGTCTACGACTACGGCGAGTCCGCCGAATTCGGCGGCGCGTACCTGATCATGGAACTGGTCAGGGGCGAGCCGCTGTCGGCGATCCTGGCCCGGGCAGGACGGCTCTCCCCCGACCCCACCCTGGACATCACCGCCCAGGCGGCTCGCGCACTCGACGCCGCGCACCAGGCCGGCATCGTGCACCGGGACATCAAGCCGGGCAACCTGCTCGTCGCCGCGGGCGGCGCCACCAAGATCACCGACTTCGGCATCGCCACCGCGGCACGTGCGGCGCAGGCGGCACACTTGACCGAGACCGGCATGGTGATGGGCACGGCGATGTACGTTTCGCCCGAGCAAGCCACCGGCGCGCCGGTAGATGCCTCCTCCGACATCTACTCGCTCGGGGTGGTCGCGTACGAGTGCCTGGCCGGCCACGCGCCGTTCACCGCGAGCGAGCCGCTGGCCATCGCGTACGCGCACAAGCATGAGCCGGTGCCCGCCCTGCCGCCCGACGTGCCGCCGCCGGTCGCCGACCTGATCTACGACATGCTGGCGAAGACCCCGGCCGGGCGCCCGGCCAGCGCCCGGGTCGTCGCGGACCGCGCCGAGGTGCTGCGCGACGCCCTGGCCGCCGGCGACCCCGCGGTGGTTCCTCTCCTGGCCGGCGTGACCAGGGCGGATCTGCCAGCAGCGCTGACAGGCAGCCCGCGCGCGGAAGCCTTTGATCCCGGCCCGGCCGGTGCGGGCGGTCCGGGCGGGGACCGCAACCGCCGCCGCCTGGTGACGGCGGGGGTGACGGTGGCGCTGTGCGCCCTGGCGGCCGCGGCCGGCCTGTACGTCAGCGGTCACCTCGCGAGCCAGGGCAGCGGGCAGGCGGGAAACATCCCCGTGCAGCAGCTGAGCTCGTCAGCGACGAGGCCGTCTCATATCAGGGTGCAGCACACAAAGTCCGCTCCGCCCCCTACTCTGGTGGAACAGCCATCAATATCGCCCAGTCCCACGGTTACCCCCAAGCCGACCAAGACCACGAAACCGACCGCATCACCGAAGTCATCGCCATCGTCGGCGAGCCCGACCGCGTCGGCGAGCAGCTCAGTATCATCAAGTCCTTCCCCGTCACCATCGTCGAGTTCGTCGTCTTCGACGGCAAGCCCGACGTCGTAGATAGATAATGGCAATAACGCAGGGTGGTTTGACAGAGTGCGAGACATGACACAGCCCCGCCTTCTCGGCGGCCGCTACGAGCTCGACGGTGTGGTCGGCCGCGGCGGCATGGCCGAGGTCTACCGGGCGCGCGACATCCGGCTCGACCGGATCGTCGCGATCAAGACGCTGCGCGCTGACCTGGCCAGGGACCAGATATTCCAGGCCAGGTTCCGCCGCGAGGCTCAGTCCGCGGCCTCGCTCAACCACCCGAACATCGTGGCGGTCTACGACACCGGCGAGGATACGGCGACCGGGGTCCCCGTGCCGTACATCGTGATGGAGTTCGTCGACGGCCGCACCGTTCGCGACCTGCTGCAAGACGGCCACCGGCTGCTGCCGGAGCGGTCGCTCGAGATCATCGACGGCGTGCTGCGCGCCCTTGACTACAGCCACCAGTCCGGCATCGTGCACCGGGACATCAAGCCGGGCAACGTGATGGTGACCCGCAACGGCGACGTCAAGGTCATGGACTTCGGCATTGCCCGCGCGATGAGCGACGCCCAGGCCACGATGACCCAGACGGCCCAGGTGATAGGCACCGCCCAGTACCTGTCGCCGGAACAGGCCCGCGGCGAGCGGGTCGATTCCCGCAGCGACCTGTATTCCGCCGGCTGCCTGCTGTACGAGCTGCTCACGGGCAGGCCGCCGTTCACCGGCGACTCGCCGGTCGCGATCGCCTACCAGCACGTCCGGGAGAACCCGGTCCCGCCGTCCCGGGTTGACCCGGACGTCCCGGCGTGGGCGGATGCGATCGTGCTGAGGGCGATGGCCAAGTCCCCCGCCGACCGGTACCAGACGGCCGCGGACATGCGCGCCGACCTGCAGCGCGCCGCGTCGGGCCTGCCGGTCGCGGCGGCGCCGCCGACCAGGGTGGAGATGTACTCCGGCACCCAGCGGATGACCGCCGACACGATGATGGCCGGCGGGACCTCGCAGATCCCGCCGGCGGCCGACTACGAGTACGCCGACACCGGCTACGGAGGCGGCGAGCGCCGCGGCCGGTACCGGTGGGTACCGTGGGTCCTCGGCCTGCTGCTCGTCCTCGGCGTGGTCATCGGCGTGGCCTACTACCTGTTCGCCGGGGGCAAGGGCACCTCGGTGCCGCTGGTCAACGGCCAGCCCGTCGCCCAGGCCGAGAAGGCGATCACCTCCGCGGGCCTGCGTTCCACCGTCGTCGACGAGGCCAGCTCCAGCGTCCAGAAGGGGCTGGTCATCAGCTCTAACCCGCAGGAGGGCAACAACGTCGCCGCGAACACCCTGGTGACGTTGTACGTCTCCAAGGGAGCCGCGCCCATCGCGGTGCCTAACGTGCAAGGCAAGCAGGTGAACGCGGCCGAGGCCACGCTGCAGAATGAGGGTTTCACCGTGGCCACGCAGCAGGACGCGACGTCGACCCAGCCGTCGGGGACGGTGGTAAGCCAGAGCCCGGGACCCGGAACCCTGGCCGCCCCGGGATCAAAGGTGGTGCTGTCTGTCTCCGGCGCGGCGAGCGTTCCCAACGTAGTCGGCCTATCCGCGCAGAGCGCGCAAGCTTCGCTGCAGAGTGCGGGTTTCAAGGTGAACGTGCAAACCGTCGCCGGTCCGGGCGGCACCACCCCCGGCAACGTGTGGCAGCAGAATCCCAGCAGCGGCGCAACGGCCGCGCCCGGCACGACGGTGACCATCCTCGTCCAGCCGGCTGCGACCCAGTCGCCGTCCCCCACGCCTTCATCCCCCAGCGGAGGCCCGAGCGGCGGCCAAGGCGGCGGCGGCCAAGGCGGCGGCGGCCA
>JASHVM010000594.1:0-4234 GCA_030044595.1 Streptosporangiaceae bacterium | reverse complement strand
GCCGAACGCCTGGAGCAGCGCGCCCTGACCCTATCCGGGTGGGGAAGCCTGCGGCGTTGCGTGTGAGAAGATCGCCTCAGCGGACTCGTGAGGAGACGCCACCATGCGCGAGCACAGCTGGCTTGGCTCGTGGCCGCTGTACCGTCAGCTGGCCGGGCCGGATCGGCTCGGCCTTGGCGCGGCGGTCGAGAGCAGGCGCACTGGGGAGTTGCGGCCGCGGGTGTTCGCCGCCGACAAGGTCGTGAAGTCGGTCTGTCCGTACTGCGCGGTGGGCTGTGGGCAGAACGTGTACGTCGAGGATGGGCGGGTCACCCAGATCGAGGGCAATCCGGATTCGCCGATCAGCCGCGGCCGGCTCTGCCCGAAGGGCTCGGCCAGCCTGCAGCTGACGACCGGCGACGCGCGCCAGTACCGGGTGCGGTACCGGCGGCCGTTCGGCCGCGAGTGGGAGGACCTGGACCTGGACACGGCGATGGACATGATCGCCGACCGGGTCGTCTCGGCCCGGCGGGCGGGCTGGCAGTGGCAGGTCGACGCCGCGCGCACCCGCCGCACGCTGGGCATCGCCAGCCTCGGCGGGGCCACCCTGGACAACGAGGAAAACTACCTGATCAAGAAGCTGTTCACCGCTCTCGGCGCGATCCAGATCGAGAATCAGGCCCGGATATGACACTCCTCCACCGTCCCCGGTCTGGGGACTAGCTTCGGCCGCGGCGGGGCCACTAACTTCCAGCAGGACCTGCAGAACGCTGACTGCATCCTGATCGAGGGCTCGAACATGGCCGAGTGCCATCCGGTCGGGTTCCAGTGGGTGATGGAGGCCAAGGCCCGCGGCGCCACGGTCATCCACGTCGACCCGCGGTTCACCCGGACCAGCGCGCTCGCCGACGTGCACGTGCCGATCCGGGCCGGAAGCGACATCGCGTTCCTCGGCGCGCTGATCAACTACGTGATCAGCAGCGAGAAGTACTTCAAGGACTACGTCCTCGCCTACACCAACGCCTCGGTGATCCTGAGCGAGGATTACGCCGACACCGAGGACCTCGATGGCGTGTTCTCCGGGCTGGACCGCGAGGACCGCTGCTATGACTTCGACGCGTGGCGCTACCAGGGACCTGAGATAGACGTCAAGGCGGCCGCCGGCCGCCGCGACCTGCCCGAGACCGAGCGCAGGCGCATCCGGCGCCAACTGCGCCTGGCGGGACGCGGCGAGGCGCACGGCTCCGGTGGCGCGGCGACCCATCCCACGCCGGACACCGATCCGACCCTGCAGCACCCGCGCTGCGTGTTCCAGGTGCTCAAGCGGCACTACGCCCGGTACAGCCCGGACATGGTCGAGCAGGTCTGCGGGATCCCCGGGGACTTGTTCACCCGAGTGTGCCGGCTGCTCACCGACAACTCGGGCCGCGACCGCACCACCGCGTTCGCCTACGCCGTGGGCTGGACCCAGCACACGGTCGGCGTGCAGTACATCCGCACGGCCTCCATCCTGCAGGCGCTGCTGGGCAACATCGGCCGGCCCGGCGGGGGGATCATGGCCTTGCGGGGGCACGCCTGCATTCAGGGATCCACCGACATACCCACGCTGTTCGACCTGCTGCCCGGCTACCTGCCGATGCCGTTCGCCTGGGGCAACGAGGACCTCGACACGTACGTGGCCGCCGAGTCCCCGCAGAAGGGCTTCTACGCGAACATCCGGTCCTACCTGATCAGCCTGCTAAAGGCCTGGTGGGGAGACGCCGCGACGGCTGAGAACGAGTTCTGCTACGACTACCTGCCCCGGCTGACCGGCAGTCACAGCACCTACGACACCGTGCTGGCCCAGCTCGACGGCACGTGCAAGGGCTACTTCCTGTTCGGCCAGAATCCCGCGGTCGGCTCGGCCAACGCCCGCCTGCAACGGCTGGGCCTGGCGAGTCTGGACTGGCTGGTGGTGCGGGATATGGTCATGATCGAAAGCGCCACCTGGTGGAAAGACGGCCCGGAGATCGAGACCGGCGAGCTGATCACCGAGGAGAACGGCACCGAGGTGTTCTTCCTCCCCGCCGCCGCGCACACCGAGAAGTCCGGGAGCTTCACCAATACCCAGCGCCTGCTGCAGTGGCACGACCAGGCGGTCGAGCCGGGCGGCGACGCCCGCAGCGACCTGTGGTTCACCTACCATCTCGGGCGGCGGATCCGGGCCAAGCTGGCCGCGTCCGCCGACGAGGCTGACCGGCCGGTCCTGGACCTGACCTGGGATTACCCGGTGCGGGGTCCGCGGGACGACCCGGACGCGGACGCGGTCCTCGCGGAGATCAACGGCTGGGACGCCAGCGGGCAGCCGCTGTCCGGCTACACCCAGCTGACCGACGACGGCTCCACGACGTGCGGCTGCTGGATCTACAGCGGAGCCCGGGCCGGCGGGGTGAACCAGGCAGCCCGCCGCACGCCGGGACAGCAGCAGAGCTGGGTGGCGCCGGAGTGGGGCTGGGCCTGGCCGGCCAACCGGCGGGTGCTCTACAACCGGGCGTCGGCGGACCCGGACGGCGCGCCGTGGAGCGAGCGCAAGGCCCTGGTCTGGTGGGACGCGGAGCAGGGCCGCTGGACCGGGCATGACGTTCCCGATTTCATCGCCGACCGGCCGCCGTCGTACCGTCCGCCGCCGCGCACTACCGGGGTGGACGCGATCTCGGGGATCGACGCGTTCATCATGCAGTCCGACGGCAAGGCGTGGCTGTTCGCCCCAGCAGGTCTGGCCGACGGCCCGCTGCCGACACACTACGAGCCGGAGGAATCCCCGTTCCGCAACCTGTTCTACGGCCAGCAGCGCAACCCGGTCCGGAATATCATCCGCCACCCGGGGAACGAGTACCAGCCGAGCGCGGACGAGCCGGGCGCCCGCGTGTTCCCGTACGTGATCACGACCAACCGGCTCACCGAGCATCAGACGGCGGGCGGCATGACCAGGTTCCTGCCCTACCTGGCCGAGCTGCAGCCGGCGCTGTTCTGCGAGATCTCACCGCAGCTCGCCGCCGAGCGCGGCGTGGAGCACCTCGGCTGGGTCACGATCATCACGGCTCGCGGCGCGGTCGAGGCCCAGGCGCTGGTCACCGAGCGGATCCGGCCGCTTGAGATCGACGGCCGGATGCTGCATCAGATCGCGCTGCCGTGGCATTGGGGCCATAACGGGTACACCACCGGCGATTCCGCCAACGAACTGACGAACCTGGCCCTCGACCCCAACGTGCACATCCACGAGGTTAAGGCCCTGACCTGCGACATCCGCCCCGGCAGGCGGCCACGCGGGGCCGCCGTAGCCGACCTGGTGCGGGAGTACCGCAAACGCGCGGGCATAACGGACCAGACGGGGACGGAGATGTGAGATGAGCACGCGACCAGCGGGGCAGCCCGACGGCCTAGACCCGGCCGCGCGGGCCGGTCACCGGGATCACCCGCCGCGGATGGGGTTCTTCACCGATACCTCGGTATGCATCGGCTGCAAGGCCTGCGAGGTGGCGTGCAAGGAGTGGAACCTCGTGCCCGAGGACGGCCTCGAGCTGACCGGCATATCCTACGACAACACCGGCAGCCTTGGCGCCTCGACCTGGCGGCACGTCGCGTTCATCGAGCAACCCGGGGAAGCCGGGGACCTGCGCTGGCTGATGTCCAGCGACGTGTGCAAGCACTGCACCGAGGCGGCCTGCTTGGACGTCTGCCCGACCGGCGCGCTGATGCGCACCGAGTTCGGCACGGTCGTGGTCCAGGACGACGTCTGCAACGGCTGCGGCAACTGCGTGTCGGCCTGCCCGTTTGGGGTCATCGACCGGCGCGAGTCGGACGGCGGCGCGCACAAGTGCACGCTGTGCTACGACCGGATCGGTGACGGCCTGATGCCGGCCTGCGCGAAGGCCTGCCCGACCGAGTCCATCCAGTTCGGGCCGCTGGACGAGCTGCGGGAACGGGCGCAGCAGCGGGTTGCCGAACTGCACGGCGCGGGCAGGCCGGAGGCGCGGCTCTACGGCGCGGATCCTGCCGACGGCATTGGCGGCGCGGGCGCGTTCTTCCTGCTGCTCGACCAGCCCGAGGTGTACGGCCTGCCGCCGGATCCGGTGGTTACCACACGTGACCTGCCCCGCATGTGGCGGCACGCGGCCGCCGCCGCCGCGGGCCTCGCCGTGGCGGCCGCCGCGGCCTGCCTCGGGAGACGGCCATGAGCACGCCGGACAACCGCCGCCGCCGGCGGCGCCGCGGC
>JASHVM010000593.1:0-6242 GCA_030044595.1 Streptosporangiaceae bacterium | reverse complement strand
CTGTGGGCCGACGACAGGCCCGGCCCCGGTGACCGGCCCGCCGCAAGACCCGGGCCAGGCTCCGCCTTGGGGGGTTCATGAGCCTGCGCGAGCGCCTGGCCTCGGGCAGCTTCGCGGTTACCGCGGAGATCAGCCCGCCGCGCGGCGCCAGCACCGACCCCATCACGAAGACGGCCGGGCTGCTACGGGATTGGGTCGATGCGGTCAACGTCACCGACAACCAGGGCTCCAACGTGCGGCTGGCCAGCTGGGCGGGAAGCCTGGCGGCCATGGCCGCCGGCCTCGAGCCCGTCATGCAGATGACGTGCCGGGACCGCAACCGCATCGCCCTGCAGTCCGACCTGCTCGGGGCGTCTGCCCTCGGCATCCGCAACATCCTGGTGATGACCGGCGACCACCCGAAGTTCGGCGACCACCCGGAGGCCAGGCCCGTGTTCGACCTGGACAGCGTCCAGCTGCTGTGGACGCTGTCCACCATGCGCGATCGGCGCGTGCTGCTGTCCGGCCGCAGGCTCGACCCGGCGCCCGACTGCTTCCTCGGCGCGGTGGAGAACCCGTTCGCCCCGCCGGTCGCCTTCCGCGCCGAGCGGCTCGGCAAGAAGGTCGCCGCGGGCGCGCAGTTCGTCCAGACCCAGTTCGTCTTCGACATCCCCGCGTTCAGCCAGTGGATGACGCAGGTCCGTGACCTCGGGCTGCATGAGCGGTGCGCGATCCTCGCGGGGATCGGCGCGGTCCGTTCGCTGCGGGCCCTGGACTTCATGCGGGACAAGGTACCCGGGGTGCACGTACCCGACGACGTGTACCGCAGGCTGCGGGCGGTTCCGGCGGACCAGGTCGCCGCGGAGGGAACGCGGCTCGCGGCCGAGACCATCCAGCAGGTCGGCGATATAGCGGGCGTAGCCGGGGTACACCTGCTGGTCGCCGGGAACGAGCAGGCCGTTCCCGGCATCATGGACGGCGCCGGCCTGAGCGCAGGCCGCGGAGCCGCAGGGGCCGCGGGAGCCATCGGAGCCGCCGGAGCCATCGGGGCCGCGGGGTCCACGGGAGCCGCGGGGTCTGCGGGGCACGATGGACGTTGACCTCCGCCCGGTCAAGAAACTGCGGGAGTCCGCCGCGATCCGGTCGGCGCTCGGCCCGATCATCGAGGCGGTCTGCGCGTCGCCCGCGGACCTGGCCCGGCTGCGCGTGGTCTGCGACTGGATCCAGTACAAGCAGAACTTCCGCGAGCCCGTGGTCAGCAGGCCGATCGCGGGCACCGACGTCGAGATCGCCGTCGACCTGCGCCGCTGCGGCGCCGTCGACCCGATGAGCCCGGACGACCTCGCCGCCAGCGTGAAGCAGGCCCTGTCCGATCAGGCCGGACTGGCCCTCGAGCCCTGGGTGGCCGGGCGCGACAGCTGCATCTGGCGTTTCAACGCGCTGTACTGGCAGGCGCTGTCGCACTGGGAGCAGGCCACCGGGCGCGAATACGAGCAGTCACTGCCCGGCGGGGAAAGCGATGCCCGCAACATCGAGGCCGCCCAGGAACTCATCCTCGAGCTTTTCCGGCTCTGGGACGACCTCGACGCCCGCCGGGCGCTGCCGGAGGAGCTGTACATCCTGGAACTGGGTGTCGGGAACGGGAACCAGGCGCGCACCTGGCTGGACGAGTTCGTCCAGCTCGACCGCAGGCACGGGCGCGACTACTACCGCAGGCTGCGCTACCTGATGGGCGACTATTCACCGCACGTCCTGGAACGGGCGCGGCTGGCCGTGGCCCATCACGGCGAGCGGGTCAGCGCGCTGGTGGTGGAGGCGACGCGGCCGGCGATCACGCTCGGCTTCCTGGCTGGCAAGGCCTTTCTCGTCTACATCTCCAACGTGTACGACAACCTGCCCACCGATGAGGTGGCGTGCATCCACGGGCGCACGTACCGGGTCGAGACCCAGGCCTTCATCACCGATGACGACGCCGACCACATCGCCGGCCGGTTCGGCACCAGCCGGCCCGCGCTGGTCCCGCTCATCGATCGCCTGCTGCGGATCGGGCCGGAGCTGCTGAGCGAATCGGCCCCCGAGCAGTTCACCGATCCCGGCCAGGCGGTCTCGTTCTGGCGGGAAGTCTGGGCGGCGCTCAGGTTGCGGGAGCGGTACGTCCCGCTGGAGGGTCTGGACAGCTACCCGGTCAGCCCCTCGCTGACCGGCGAGATCCTCAGGCCGCTGGTCGAGGCGGAAGGTGACGTCCGGATGCACGTCAGCAACGGCGCGCTGGCCAGCTTCACCGGGACGCTGCCGCTGCTGCACCCCTTCGGCCGGGTGCAGTGTCACGACCTGTTCCTGACCGGCAGCCAGCAGTACCGCACCGGGTTCTACGGCCCCGGCAAGTACGACGGGTCGGTGGTCAACTGGGTGAACGGGCCGCTGCTGCAGCTGGTCGCCAGCCGGCGCGGTTTCGGCGTGGAGTTCACCCCGTTCCGGCAGCGGCCGGGCTCGAACATCACCACGCTCACGGCGCAGGCCAGGGACTGATCGCCATGATCTTGTTGCCGACCACCGTGGTGGGCTCGTATTCGGTTCCGGAATGGCTGGAGCGGCTGAAGACCGAGTACTACCAGCGCCGGATCAGCGCGCAGCACCTGACCGAGATCCACGAGGTCGCCATCAAGGCCGCGGTCAAGGACCAGGAGCTGGCCGGCATCGACATCGTGTCCGACGGCGAGCTACGCCGGGACAACGACGTCGACTACTTCCTGGCCCGGATCCCGGGCGTGCACATCCCGCAGCGCGCGAAGACCGACTACTTCGACTACTACGACGCGGAGGTCGCCCGGCCGCTGCCCGAGCTGCCCGACGCTCCGGAGACGACCTCCAGCCTCGGGCTCGCCGCCGATTTCCGGTTCACCCGCCAGCTCACGCAGCGGCCGGTCAAGTTCTCCTTCACCGGCCCCTTCTCGCTGTCCCGCCGGATACGCGACAGCGCCTACGCCCAGCCCGGCGACCTGGTCCGCGCGCTCGCCCGCAGGCTCAACGCGGAGGCCCGCGACCTCGCCGACGCCGGAGCCGACTTCCTGCAGATCGACGAGCCCTTCCTGGCCGGGTACCCGGAGCAGGTCGAGCTCGCGGTCGAGGCGGTCAATATCGTGACCGACGGCGTGGCGGTCAGCTGGGCGCTGCACGTGTGCTACGGCAACCGGTACGCGCGCCCGTCCTGGGAAGGGCACTACGACTTCCTCTTCCCCGCCGTGAAGGCCGCGCGAGTCGACCAGATCGTCCTGGAATTCGCCCGCAAGGGCCTGGATGACCTGCGGCTGATCCGGCAGCACGGGTGGGACAGGTGGCTCGGTTTCGGCGTGATCGACGTCAAGACACCCGAGGTCGAGTCGGCCGAGCTGGTGGCGTCCCGGATCCGGCGCGCGCTCGAGCACGTGCCGGCCGAGCACCTGATGATCAACCCCGACTGCGGACTGCGGCACCTAGCGCCCGAGGTGGCCAGGCAGAAGCTGCGCGCTATGGTGGCCGGGGTCGCGGCGGTCCGGGCCGAACTGGCCGGAACCGAGCTGCAGGAAGGCGGCAACGGATGAGCGAAGAATTCCTCTTCACCTCAGAGTCGGTCACCGAAGGCCACCCCGATAAGGTGGCTGACCAGGTTTCCGACGCGATCGTGGACGCGGCGCTGGCCGAGGACCCGCGGTCAGCGGTGGCGGCCGAGACGCTGCTGACCACCGGGCTGGTCGTGCTGGCCGGCGAGATCACCACCACCGCGGTGATCGACTTCGCCGCGCTCGCCCGCCAGGTGATCTGCGAAATCGGCTACGACAGCGGCGACTTCGGTTTCGACGGCAACGCGGTCGGCGTGATCGCGGCGCTGGACCGGCAGTCGCCCGACATCGCGCGCGGGGTGGCCGAGTCCCACGATGCGAGGAACCTGGGCAGCACCGATCCCTTCGATGCCGCGGGCGCGGGCGACCAGGGGATGATGTTCGGCTACGCGACCAACGAGACGCCGGAGTTCATGCCGATGCCGATCGTGCTCGCGCACAAGCTGGCCCGCAGGCTCGCGGAGGTACGCCGCAACGGCCTGCTGCCGTACCTGCGGCCAGACGGCAAGACCCAGGTGACGGTGCGCTACGCCGGCGACGGCCGGCCGGTTCGGGTGGAGAAGGTGCTCATCTCCACCCAGCACGAGGACGGGGTGGAGGCCAAGCTCCCCGACGCGCTGTGGGAGCAGGTGGTGACGCAGGCCCTGCCGCCCGGCCTCTACGACCCCGCAGCGCTGCGGAAGGAGTTCTACGTCAACCCGACCGGCCGGTTCGTGATCGGCGGCCCGGTCGGCGACACCGGCCTGACCGGCCGCAAGATCATCGTCGACACCTACGGCGGATTCGCCAGGCACGGGGGCGGCGCGTTCTCGGGCAAGGACCCGAGCAAGGTGGACAGGTCCGCCTCCTACGCGGCGCGCCACGTGGCGAAGAACATCGTGGCCGCCGGGCTGGCCGACCGGGCCGAGGTCCAGGTGGCCTACGCGATCGGGGTCGCCCGGCCGCTGTCCCTGCTGATCGAGACCTTCGGCACCGAGAAGGTCCCCAGGCCGCTCATCGCCGAACTGGTCCGCGACCACTTCGACCTGCGGCCCGCCGCCCTGCTGCAGGCGCTGGACCTGCGCCGGCCCATCTACCGGCAGACCGCGGCCTACGGGCACTTCGGCCGCGACGAGGACGGTTTCAGCTGGGAACGGACGGACAAAGCCGCCAGCCTCCGCGACGACGCCGGGCTCGGCTAGGGGCATGGCTCGCCTTGTGGTCTGGCTCAGGAACGAGCCGGAACGATTTGGGGACCGCGTCATTGTTCCGCTGCGCCTTTCATGGAAATCTCCGCCTAAGCGTGAAGTATTAGCTGGAACTTCGGTCGCCCGGTTAGGGACGCCCGCTCTTAAGGGCTGCCGAATGAGAGGGGCCGCCTGTGCTGGCCGCAGTCACCAGATCACCTGGCGAGATGGTCGTCGAGAACGTTTCCGATCCGGGACCTGCCCGTGCCGGAAACGTTATCCTGCGGCCTGAGGCGGTCGGTATCTGCGGCTCGGACTTCCACCTGTATTCAGGTGATGTGGGCGCGCTTTCCGGTGCACGCGACTTCTATCCGCGGATTCAGGGCCACGAGGTGTCCGCGGTCGTCACCGATCCGGGCGACGCGAAGAGCGTGACCGGCGGCGACCGCGTCGCGGTCTGGCCGTTGCTGCCGTGCGGCGGCTGTTACCCCTGCCGAGTCGGCCGGCCCAACGTATGCATCAGGTTCCGGCTGGTCGGCGTGCACGCCGACGGCGGCCTGGCCGAGCGGCTCGAAGTCCCGGCCGCGCTGGTCTTCGGCGTCGGCGACCTGGATCCCGACTGCACGGCCTTTGTCGAGCCGGCCTCCATCGCCGTGCACGCGCTGGCCCGCGGCGGACTGCGAGCGGGTGAGCAGGCGGTCGTGTTCGGCGCCGGGCCCATCGGCCTGGCCACCGTGGTTGCGGCGGCGCACGCCGGCGCGCGGGTCCTGTCGGTCGACCCCCTGGCGGCCAGGCGCGACCTCGCCAAGCGGCTCGGCGCCGAACGCGCGGACTGGGGCCCGGCCACCGGGCTGCTCGAAGAGGTCCGGGACTGGACCGACGGCGAAGGGCCGCCGCTCGTGGTGGAGACCAGCGGAGAACCCGCCGTCCTGCCCCAGGCCGTCGAGATGGTGTCCGCGGCCGGGCGGGTCGTCGTCGTCGGCATGTCATCTGCCGCCGCGCCGATCCGCCCGGGCGCCTTCCCGGAGAAAGAAATAGCGGTAATCGGCTCCAGCTGCGCGACGGCTGACGATTTCCGCAATGCGATACAGCTGGTCTCTGTAAACCGAGCGTCGCTTGCCGCGCTCTTTTCCCATCATTTCCCGCTGTCCCGCGCGGCAGAGGCATTCGAATTCGCGATGAAGCGGCCACCTGAGGCAATAAAGATCATGGTGACCGTGAATTAAGACAGCCAAACTCACCGCCCTGAGGGGGAGTAGATGAAAAGTCATCTGTCCGCGCTTTCGGCGCGAAGAGCGATTTTGCTCGCCGCGGCGATCGCCCTAGCCGCAGCTGCCTGCAGCAGCAGCAGCAGTCCCACCAGTACCACCACCAGCACGCCGACCAGCACGCCCACGTCGAGCGCGGCTGCGGTCAGCACCTCGCAGTGCGGCACCAAGCCCGGCGTGGCGGCGACCGGCACGCCGATCCCGCTCGGCGTGATCGTCACCAACCAGCC
>JASHVM010000592.1:0-5579 GCA_030044595.1 Streptosporangiaceae bacterium | reverse complement strand
CCATAGGGAGGAGCATTGCCAGCTCAACCCCGGCCGTTCCCGGACCGTGCCCCGGCGCCGTGCCGCGTCGACTTCGCCCCAGCGCGCCGGCAGCCTGCTGCCGCCCACGGCTGATGAACGGCCCGTTCAGGCTCGGGCACGAGCGAGCAACTGGCAAGAACTCGACGCCATCGCTGGCGTATGCGACCGCGAACACGGTCATCTGGGTTGTCTACGCGGCGCTGGTGGCCCTGGCGCCCATCGTGCTTCCATCCTCGAACCCCGTCGTGGTGACGGCCGTCGTGCTGGTGGCCGCGGTTGTGTTTAACCCGCTCCGGCGAGACGTACAGCATGCGGCAAAACGGCGGTTCGATCATCGACGGCCCCGACCTGAGAAGCACGCCAGGTAGCTACCGGGGCTCGCTCTAGCATGACCGCATGACGGTAGACCTGTTCGCGGGCATCCCTGTCCGCGACTACACCGCGGCGGTGGCCTGGTACGAGCGACTCCTCGGCGGCCCGCCGTCGTTCCTGCCCAACGACACCGAGGCGGTATGGGAGCTTGCCGACCACCGGTACGTGTACATCGCGGTGCGGCCTGAGCATGCCGGGCACGCCATGCATACGCTCTTCGTCGGCGACTTCGACGCCCTCATCTCCCGTATCGCCGAGCGTGGCCTGGAGCCTGCTGACCGCGAGACCTACGCCAACGGCGTCCGCAAGGCCACCTTCCGAGATCCGGACGGCAACGAGATCGGATTCGGCGGAGCGCCGACCTGACCGAGACGGCGCGCTGGCCAGGCGCCTGGCCTGGTCGGCTGGCTGAGTAACGCGGTCAGGCGTTCAGGTAGGCGAGGACGCGGCCCAGCCCAGAGCACCGAAGCGCCGCCAGGAGGCGTTCGGCGTCCCTGGGTTAACACTGCCTAAATCAGTTGACGATGTTAACTAATGCGTTAGATAATCGTCTTGGTAAACAGTGTAAACCAATCACGACACGGGACCTCAGGTGATCCGCATGCAGCTTGTTGAAGGCGTCCTCCTGGCCCTGGCCGGTCTCGTCGGCACAACGATCCTGCTCTCGCTCGTGCTGCTGGCGGCAGCCTCGGTTACCCGGCGCGGCCAGGCGCCGCACGGCGGGATCCGGCGCGACCCGCCGCCGCAACCGCAGCCCGAGCCCGGCGCCGGCGGCACCCGGGTGCTCGTGCTGCGATGACCTGCCGCGGCATGAGCGCAGACCGGGCGCGTGAAACCACCGCCCGTTAGGTCAATTTCTTGATTCCTAACGGACGGTGGTGACACGGTCCGGGCGGCCGACGGTGAGTGCGCGCGGTCGCGGATCGGAGCGCGGGTCGATCGTCGGCATGAGGCGACGCGTGCGGCCTGGTCCCGGGCGGCACCAGGCCACGGGGCCAGGCGTTACTGCAGCTTCCGGAAGAACTCGCGTACGTCGGCGGCGAGCACCTCGGGCGCTTCGAGCGCGGGGAAGTGCCCGGCGGCGTCGAACATGGACCAGTGCTCGACCTGGTGCTCGGGATCGTAGAGCTTGCGGATCAGCGGGTCAGTGCCGCCGTAGACGCCCCAGCCGATCGGCGCGGCGGGCGGGCCGCCCCATTCCCGGGCGTGTTGCGCCTCGTAGATGAAGTTCGCCGCGCTGATGCCGGTGCCGGTCAGCCAGTACAGGCTGACGTTGGCCAGGAGGACATCGCGGTCGATCGGCGCGGCGGTCCACTCATCGAACTTTTCCGCGATCCAGGCAAGCTGGAAGACGGGAGAGTCGCTGAGGGCGTAACCCACGGTCTGCGGCCTGGTTCCCTGGATCTGCAGGTAGGCGCGGCCGTCCGCGGACTGGCGCTTGAGCTCGTCGAGGTGCTCGCGTTCCTGGCTGCTAAGGCCGGACAAGTCGACGGGGATCTGGTCTCCGGCCATCGCGGCGGCTCCGCGGACATCGGAGATGACGTAGGCGCCGACGACGTGATCGGCGTCGATCGCGGCGAGCAGCCCCGAGACGCCCGAGCCGATGTCGCCGCCCATCGCGCCGTAGCTCCCGTAGCCGAGACGCCGCATCAGCTCAGCCCAGGCGCGGGCGGTGCGGCCGGGGGTCCAGCCCAGGGCACCGAGCGGGCTGGAGAATCCGAAGCCGGGCAGCGATGGGATGACCACGTGGAAGGCGTCGGCTCCTTCGGCCGGTTCGGTGAGCTGCCGGATGAGCCCGACGTATTCCACGACCGAACTGGGATAGCCGTGCGTGATCAGCAGCGGCAGCGCGTCCGGGTACTGCGATCGGACGTGGAGCAAGTGAATGGTCTGTCCGTCGATCTGGGTAGTGAACTGCGGGAACCGGTTGAGCTCGGCCTCGGCGGCGCGCCAGGCGAAGCCGTCGCGCCAGTAGCAGGCGAGCTCCTTCAGGCGCTCGGGCGGGATGCCCCGGCTCCGGGGCGCACCCGGCAGTTCGGCGGGCCAGCGGGTGCGGCCGAGGCGGGCGTGCAGGTCGTCCAGGTCGGCCTGCGGGACTTCGATGCTGAACGGGCGGACTTCCGTGCTGGTTTCCATGCCGCTACGGTAGGAGGTAATGCGGAAAGAAACGTTCCGCATTCTGCGGTCAGGGTGGAACATGCCGGAAACTTCAGCGCGGTTGCTCCGCCTGCTGTCGCTGCTTCAGATCCGGCGGGACTGGACCGGACCCGAGCTGGCCGCGCGGCTGGAAGTCACGACGCGGACGGTACGCCACGACGTCGGGCGGCTCCGCGCTCTCGGCTACCCGGTGCACGCGACCCCCGGCGCGGCCGGCGGCTACCGGCTGGGAGCGGGCGGCACGATGCCGCCGCTGCTGCTCGATGACGAGGAAGCCACGGCCGTGGTCGTGGGCTTGCGGGTGGCCGCCACCGGAGGCGTGGGCGGCGCCGAGGAGTCATCCCTGCGGGCGCTGGCGAAACTGGAGCAGGTGCTGCCGGACCGGCTGCGCCGCCGGGTAAGCGCGCTGCACGGGTACACCGTGCCGTTGCCGAGCGGCGGACCGGTGGTGGACGCCGACGTGCTGTCTGCCCTGGCCGCGGCCTGCCGTGACCACGAGGGACTGCGCTTCGACTACACGATGCACGACGGCCGGGAGGCGGTCCGCAACGTCCAGCCGCATCGGCTCGCGCACGCCCGCGGCCGCTGGTACCTGCTGGCCTGGGACACCGACCGGCAGGACTGGCGCACGTTCCGCGCGGACCGGATCCGACTGCGGACACCGGGCGGACCGCGTTTCGTCCCGCGCGAGCTGCCCGACGAGGACGTCGCCGCGTATATTTCCAGGGGCCTCGGCTCGGCCACGTGGAGGTACCGGGCGCTGGTTACCGTGCACGCGCCCGCCGGGCAGATAGCAAACCGGGTTCCAGCCGCCATCGAAGTTCGGCCGCTGGACGAGCACACCTGCGAGATCAGCGCCGGCTCGGACACCGTCGGGCTCCTGGCCGCCTACCTGGGCATGCTGGATGCTGACTTCGAGGTACGCGAGCCGCCCGAACTGGTCGAGCAGGTTCGCGCGCTGGCGGGCCGGTATCAGCGGGCGGCAGGCCGGGCTTCGGGTCCCGTCCGGGCGGGTGACGCGTAGGCGGCCGCGAAGCCCTGCCGCCAGCTGGGGTAGCGCAGGGTCCAGCCGAGCTCCTGCTTGGCCTTTGCGTTGGAGGCGCCGCGGGACCCGACCGCCATCATCACCATGCCCTTGCCCGCGATCAGCCGCGCGAGCCAGACCGGGACGCGACGAGGCGGCTTGGCCCCGAGCGCGTTCGCGAGCACTGGCAGCCACTCGCGCATGGGGGCGGGCTCGTCGTCGACGACGTTGTAGAGGCCGGGTCCTTCGTGTTCGAGCGCGAGCACGGTCGCTGCGGCGGCGTCGTCGAGGTGGATGAACGAGGAGATGCCGTCGCCGTCGCCGATGACCGGGAACTGCCGTTTGCGGATGGGCTTGACCAGCCCATCGTTGGAAGCGCCGTAGAAGCCGCCGTAGCGAAGCGCGATCCCGCCGGCGTTGGTGACCGCCTCGTCGAGGTGCCGCATGGCGGCGTTGGTCTCGCGCGCCATCGCCGGCGGGTTCGGGTCAAGCCGATCGTCCTCGGTCTTGACCGGCCCGCCCTCCCGGGCGTACCGGTAACTGGCGAAGCTCTGCGCGACAAACCGGCGTACGCCCGCCTCGCGCGCGGCGGCCAGCAGCGCGTCCGTGCCCTCGATCCGAATCCGATTGGTCAGCGCGAAGCTGCGGTCAAGGCTCCTGCCGAAGCGGACGTCCGTCAGGGCGGTCGCCTGGTGGATAATCGCCTCGGGCTCGGCTTCCAGGACGGCCTGGCGCACAGCGCGTGCGTCGAGCACGTCGAGCGCGACCGGCTGTGCTCCGAGCGCCTTTACGCGCTCGGCGTTTGCCGGCGACCTGAAGGTGCCGATCACCTCGTGCCCGTGGTCGATGAGCTGAGGAACGAGCCGGGTGCCGATCGCACCGCTCGCTCCGGCGACGAAGACTCGCATCGTGCCCTTCCCGTGTCCGGTTAGCGTCCTTGGTCTACTGCTATGACGCTACGTAAAGGAGGAATGTGACCATCGCGCCGGCCGCTGTTCCGGGCGCGGGCCGGCTCGGGGAACTGACGCCGCGGGAAGCCGAAGTGCTCCGGCTCATCGCGCGCGGCCCGTCCGCCATCTGAGCACGCCCGGTTGCGGCTGTTCGAGGCGCACCTCTCCGGCGTGAAGGGTCGGCCCCTGCGGTAGCTACCGCTTCTGGCGCCGTACGTCGACCAGCATGCCCACCGTTACGACCGGGGCCACGAGCACGGTGACGGCCGCGATAAAAAACGCCAGGAACGCCAGCCCGCTGCCGGGCTGCCACAGCAGGATGGCCGCGGCCACGCTGGCCGCGGCAACGCTGACAATGACGCCGATCCGGACATCCTCGGCCGTCGGCGGCCTGGCCGGAGCGTCCATCCGGCCGACGGGGAGGTCCGCGGTGAGCGCGGCCAGCTCGGCACAGGACCGCGAGGCGGACGCATGGCCCATCCGTTCGTCGTATTCATCCTCGGTCAACCGGCCTTGCGCCAACGCGGCCTTGAGAGCACCGGTCACCGCTGCGACCGCTGCGGTCGGCGCTGACCGCGGCGGCGGCTGCCCACCGGCGCGCCCCCCGAGACGGCAGGCGACCATCACGGACACGCCGAGAATCCAGAAGGTGACATAGACGACCGCAGACGAGGTGAGCACCTTCCCGACGGTGATCGGGGAAGACGCGCGAGCAAGCACAGCAAGCATAAAAAGGCCCGGCAGGATGAGCGCGTATACCACCCCAAGGGCGACCTTCGTCGCCCGCCACGGGTCGCGCGGGGGTTGGGCGCCGGTGAGCCCGATGGGGAGGTCGGCGGTCACCCCGGCCAGTTCCGCGTACGTCCGCGACGCGTACACCTGGCCGGCCCGCGCGTCAAGTTCATCCTCGGTCAGCCGACCCTGCACGAATGCCGCCTTGAGGGTGCCGATCACCTGCTCGCGGTCGGCGTCGGACGCGCGGAGCGGGCCATCACCTTGGCCTTCTGCGGCTGTTATCTCATCGACCTCATCGCCCGGCTGCGGCATCGCGGCGC
>JASHVM010000591.1:0-3288 GCA_030044595.1 Streptosporangiaceae bacterium | reverse complement strand
CGTGCTGGGCGGCTCGGGGGTGTCCGGTGCCTCCCAGGAGTACTGGTCGTCGGCTCGCCGGAGCAGCATCGGCATTGCTCCGCCGAGATGCGAGTTGATGATCTTGATGTCCGGGTAGCGGGCGGGGAAGCCGCGGGTGATCAGGTGCATGACCGAGATGGTGTCCTCGACTGGAGCACCGACCATCCAGGTCAGGTGGTAGTTGCCGATCAGGGGCGAGCAGGCGCCGTTGCCGGCCGGGTGCAGGTACAGCACCGCGCCCCTGCTGTTCAGCTCGGCGAAGACCGGCTCGTAGCCGGGGTCGACCAGCGCGCTTCCCAAAACGGTGGTGTTCATCGCTATCCCGGCCATGGTCAGCTCGTCCAGGGCCCGGCCTAGTTCGGCGAGGGACTCCTCCAGGTGCGGCATCGGCAGCGCGGCGAAGGCGCGGAACCGGTCTGGGTGAGCCTGGACCAGTTCGGCGTACTGGTCGTTGACGAACCTGGCCGCCCAGGCCGCCTTCTGGCTGTCCTGGCCGTACGGACTTTGCGGGCAAGCCGACAGCACCTGCATCTGGACCCCGGCCCGGTCCATCACCCGCAACCGGGCCTCAAGCTCGGCGCCGCCGCCGGCCCCGATGCCGCGCGCCGCGTCCGCGTCGGCCTTGCCCAGTCCCGCCAGCAGGTCGAGATAGGCCCCGGTCCAGTAGTGCGCGTGTACGTCGATCCTCATGACGCCCTCAGCTTTCCTCGATCGCCCGGGCGACGCGCTCGCGGGTCAGCGGCAGGTCGCGGACGCGTACCCCGGCCGCGTCGGCGACCGCGTTGCCGATAGCGCCGGCGACCGGTCCCTGGGCGACCTCGCCCGCGCCGACCTCGGCTTCGCCGGGCGCGTCCACGATGCTCACCGCCACCTCGGGAACCTCCGTGAACCGGAGAATGGGGTAGCTGTCCCAGCTCGCGGTGGTGATCTGGTCCCGGTCGAACCGGACCTGCTCGCGCAGCGTCCAGCTCGCACTCTGCACGGCGCCGCCCTCGACCTGGTTGATCACCCCGTCCGGGTTGATGACCCGGCCCACGTCCACCGCCAGCCACATCCTGCGCACCCGGATTCCCGTGTCCGCCTCTACCTCCGCCACGGCGGCGCAGTACCCCGCGATGCCGCTGTACCGGGCCACCCCGGTGCCGTAGCCGATGCCGTCGCGGCGGCCCCTGCTGTCCCACCCGGCCATGGACGCGGCCTCGGTGAGCACCCGCCGTGCCCGCGGATCGGACAGGTGGGCGAGTCGGAAGGCGACCGGGTCGGCGCCGGCCGCGGCGGCCAGTTCGTCCATGAACGACTCGATGGCGAAGACGTTGAGGTGCGCGCCGAGCGACCGCAGCGAGGATGTCCTGACCGGCATGTCCAGCAGCCGGTGGCGGGTGACCTGCACGCCAGGGATGTCATAGCCAGGCACCGCGTTGCGCGAGGCGCCCATCCAGTTGGCCGGCTGGAAATCCGGTGCGGGCGGCATCGCGTGCCCCCCGGGCAGGTGGGTCAGGGCGAGCAGGCGCGGGTCCCCGCCCATGGTGGGCCGGCCCATGAAGCCGTTACTCCACACGTCGGCCCGCCAGGTCACGATGCGGCCTCCGGAGTCCAGGCCGGCCGAGAGCCGCGCGAGCATGGCCGACCCCAGCGGCGACCAGCACATCTCGTCTTCACGGGTCCACTGCACCCGGACCGCCCGGCCGGGGACCGCCCGCGCCAGCAGCACCGCGTCCATCGCCGCATCGTCCGCCGCGTTCTGCCCGTATACCCCCGCGCCCTCCACGTAGTGCACCGTCACCTGCCCGGCCGCCAGCCCCAGCCCGGCCGCGATCGCCGCGCGCAGCAGGAAGATGCCCTGACTGTGGCACCACACGGTGACCGCCTGGCTGTCCCAGCGGGCGATCGCGCAGCTGGGCGCCACCGACGCATGGGCCAGGAACGGCCGGGTGAACTCGGCGGTCAGCGTGCGGGTGGCCGCGCCCGCGGCATCCACGTCCGGCTGGTCCGCCACCGCCTGGTCCTCCGACGGCGCCGCCAGCATGAACCCGCGCAGGTCGCGGTCGTCGGGCAGCGACGGGCTCGTCTGCCATCGCGCCGCCCGGGCGACCCGCCCGGCGGCTAGCCGGGCGCCCCGGTCGGTCGGGGCCACCACGCCGAGGAACGAGCCGTCCCGCACCAGCACGACGTCGCGGCCCAGATCGGTATCGGCCAGTCTGGTCAGCTCGGCGGCCCGAGCGGGCGGCCGCACCACCCGACCGTAGGCCATGCCCGGCAGGACCAGATCGTGCAGGAACCGCGGGCGCCCGGTCACCTTGTCCGGGATGTCCAGCCGGGGGGCACTGCGCCCGGCGACGGACCACACGCCAGGCGGCCGAGACGGCACCGGAAGATCCGCGGGCCGGTCCAGCGTCCCCGGCCGGGCCAGCGTCCAGTAGCTCAGGCCGGTCGGGCCGTCAGCGGTCCGGATCTGCCCGTCGGCCACATCCAGTGCCGCCGGGGTGACCCCGAGTCTTTTCGCCGCGGCGTCGAGCAGCAGGTCACGGGCCTGCGCGCAGGCTTGCCGGAGCGCGGAGCCGGAGTCCTGGACCGACAGGCTGCCCGCCGTGACGCCCTCGTCCGGGCTGGTGCCGGTGGATACCGGCGCTACCCGCACCCGGGCCAGGGTGAGCTGGAGTTCCTCGGCGGCTACCTGTGCCAGGGCGGTCCAGATGCCCTGGCCGTACTCCACCTTGCCGACCTGGATCGTGACCTCCCCGTCCCGGCTGAAGTCCAGCCACCGGGCCAGCACCGGGTTGGCCGCCAGGTCGGCCGGAAGCGGCGAGGCGCCGGAGGGCACCGCAGGCCCGACGGACAACGGGCCAGGCGAAACGGTCGACGGCGCGAGCACCGGGTCCTGCCCGGTTGGGATGCCACGAGCGGGAATCTCGGCGGGAGGCTGGCCGGCGGGCGGCGGCCCGGCCGGCGTGTGCCGGACCACGGCGGGCCCACGCGAAACGGGCGCGGCCGCCTTCAGCACCGCGCGGACGATCCTGCCATGCGTTCCGCAGCGGCACAGATTGCCGTCCAGGGCCTCCCGCACCTCCTGCTCGGCCGGGGCGGGACGGTCGCGCAGCAAGCCGGCCGCGGCTATCACCATGCCGGAGGTGCAATAGCCGCACTGCGCGGCCTGCTCATCGATGAACGCCTGCTGGACCGGATGAAGCCGGCCGCCGGCGGACAGGCCCTCCACGGTGACGACCGGGCCGTCGACGGCCGACACCGGCAGGTCGCAGGACGAGCAGA
>JASHVM010000590.1:0-10258 GCA_030044595.1 Streptosporangiaceae bacterium | reverse complement strand
GGTTCCGCGACTGGTTCTACCCGCTCTGGCGGGACTGCGGGCAGGCGCAGGTCATGAACAGGTTCTTCCGCGAGCTGGCCCGGCACTTCCCGCGCGACTCCGGCGGCAGTTACACACGGCGGATGAACTGGGGCGAGTACGTCCACTTCACCAGCGGTGCTGCGGCCGCCGACATGAGCGGTCAGGCCGCCCGCGCTTTCGGCTGGCCGCACGAGTGGGCCGGCCAGCTGGAGCGCGCTCGCGAGCAGTTCCCCGGCATCACGTACTGAAATACGGGGCCGTGCCACCGGGAGCGTTCGTTTTACAGGCGTTTGTCAGGGGTTCGTTGGCTGGTACTCAAAGCTTGGCCCGGCCTTGCCGCCGCGTCCCGAATCGATCCGGGCCAGAGTCAGCGCCTGCTCTTTGAGTGATTCCATCATCCCGACCGCGGCGGAAAGGCGGCTGGGGTTGCCGTTGAACGCCTCGTGAAGGACCTTCAGCAGGCTGGTATAGGTGTAGTTGAACGTCTCGCACCCGAACCGCGCTGCCGAGCCGCCGTGGTAGTCGGCCCGCTTCGGGTTCGCCAGCACGCGCGCGACCTTCGCCGGGTCGAACGGGATACGATCCCCGGTGTAGGTCCATGACGGCGGGACTTTGCCGTCCGAGACGAGCCTTCGGCCCTGCACGATCTCGCTGAAACGGTAGTAGTGAGCCAGCTCGCCCCAGGCCAGAGGGTCAGATGGCGAATACCGGGTGCCCTCGCCCTGCAAGACGATGAAGTCGATCGCCTTCTCGGCGTCGTCCAGCTTATGGACCGGGAAGATCTCCCAGGAGGAGAAGTCCTGCGTGACCTGGTACGCCGGGTCGCCGGTGAAGATGGTCCGGCCTCGGCGGAGCTGCCTGGTCTCGAGCTCCTCCATGCTCCTCCGGATCCGGCCGTAGAACATGCCTACCGTTAGCGGCTGCCCGGCAGCGGTGCGGGCAGCTTTAATCGCGACTGGGTCCTCCGGCTCCTCGATCATCATGAAGACGTTCTGGGTCTGCGGTATCGAGAACCGCTCGAGCGTTACGACGAGCCCGCCCTGGACAGTCCCGGGAAGCGGCCCTGGATACGCCGGGATGAACCCCGGCTTGTCAATACAAGGGGCACCGCCGATCGCGTTAAGAACGTTCGCGGCCAGGGTGAAGTGGGCCATTTCCTCAACGACAACCGAATGGATGAGCTCGGCGATCTCAGTGTTGTCGGCGCCGAGCGAGTAGAGCGCATACAGGTACGGCGGGATCGTCGCGTGCTCAAGTTCGATCGCGCTCTGGAGCGCCGTCCGCAGCCCGCCGATCGAGTTGAGGTTCGCGACGAGCTGAGGCTTTATCAGCAACATCAGGGCTTGGCCTTTCTTGAGAGCATTCGCCCGAATGCGGCTCCCTTGCCGCCCAGCAGCTGCGCGCCTGCGGCTGCGGGTCCGGCTGCGGCGACCTGGGGGGGACGAGCGCCCGCGGGCTTCGCCGGCGGAGCCGTCCCGAGCAATGGCTTGCCGTCTGCCCCCGGGCTGGTGAGCCAGCGCAGGATCGCCGCCCTCTTCGCGGTCGAAAGGTCACGCGTCACCGGCATCGAGTTCGCGTCCTGTACCGGGAGGCTGAAGACGAGCAGGAGCAGCTTCCGGTGGGCACAGACGTCGTCGTAGGACGACAGGTCGAGGAAGTCCTGCATGATCGGATACAGGTTGGCGTACTGCTGGAACACCGGCTGGAGGCTGCCGTGCCACGTCGGGGGATCGTCCGCCTGAAAACCGCTCCACACGAGCAGGCTGACGAAGTTCTGCGGGTCGGCGGGGATCCCGCCGCCATCTGCCAGGGTCGCGCGGATACCGTAAACCTGACCGTCGATGTAGACGCGGGGGTTTCCCGGGTCGCAGGTTGTGACGGTGACGACCGCAGCGCCGTCGCCGTCCGTGGTCACGGTCCCCGGGAAGCTGACGGCGCTCGCCGGCACGCCGACGGTCCAGCTCGCCGGGTACGCCTGATAAGAACCAGCCGCCTGGGACGGAGGCTGCAGTCCGCCGCTGTCCTGGGCTAGCCGGATGGTGGCGCCCGCATACGGCCGGCCGAGCTTCGTGGCGTACAGACGGACACTCGCCGAGCCGCCCGGATCGCAGCGGAACGCGAGCTGGTCGGGACGCACGTACACGACGGCCTCGACCAGCGCCGGCGTCGCCTGGCGACCGCACGAAAGCGACATCGGCGTGGTCGCCATCCGCTCGAGCTCAGCCGCGGTCAACGGCCGGTCGGCAGGCAAGGCGACGACACCCGCCGTCTCCTCGTACCAGCCCGAGCTCTGGTAGGGCACCGGGCAGAACGGCTCGACATCCTCGCCGAGGCAAAGTGAGAGCTTGCCGACGCGCTCGTTGTCAATGTCGCCGCCCGGCTCCTTCGTCGGCAGCGCGTTACCCAGGTCGAGGTACAGCCTGGACGTCGCCGAGTCGACGGCGCCGACACAGAAATTGACATTCACCTTGTTCGCCGTGTCCGCTGGCAGGACGAACTGGCGGCCCCGCACTAGGTGCTTGGGTTCGGCGGCGCCTCCCGGTCCGATCGTGCCCACGAGACGCCCGCGCGTGAACTGGGCCTCGCCAAAGGTCTCGTTGTACCCGTCGACCATGAACTTGATGGAAAGGAGCCTGTCCGGTGAAGCATCGCGCAGCGCGGTGAGGAACGGCGAACTGCTTATGTCGCCCCACTCCACCGCGGTCAGGACGGATTGGTAATACGCGCATGCCGTCCTGTCTGAGGGTTGGCCCGGCGCGCGTCCCCAGATGTCGAAGAACGCCGCTGGCTCGTAGGTCCCCCGGAACCGAGTCGCGCCGGCGTCGTCGGTGATGCGAACTTCGAGGCCGAAAAGCATCGAGACCATCTGCTGGCAGGGGTCGAGGTCTACGATCTTGGCCGGCGCGGTGCGATCAGAGTCTGCGACCAGCAGTCTTCGGACCGGGTCGTCGGCAGGAGCAGGCGACCCGTCAGCCAGGAACGCCGAGGTCACGCGGCAGTCGATCAGCCTGAAGTCAGCGTCGCCGCGAGGGTCGAACCAGCCATTGGGGGGATCTCCTTTCGGTCCCTGCAGTTCCTGGAACGAAGGCAGGAACGTCGAGTTGTCGAAGTGCGTCGGGTCGTTGTTGACCGACGACGTGGCCGCCTGGAACCGGCCGGCGAAATGCAGCCGCAGCGGGCCAAGGTAGCTCATTGCATTCCTCCTCGGGTATCGGGAAGGCGGACGAGGCCGAGGTGCGAGTCAATTAGTTCGCCCGTTTCGAAGTTGATGAGGAAGTTCGACGTGATCGCCCCGGCCGCACTAGCGAGCGGCCGGTCCCACGTCGATCTTCACACCACGACCCGCGGCTGAAGGCGTCGGCGCTAGGCGGTCCAAGCAGGTCCTGGGCATAATTGTTATCGGTCATCAGGGAGAAACGTACCTGGAATCGAAACTAGCACGCCAGGTATTGACCGGCTGGTAAGGCGTAGGCATGACATTGATTCTTCTCCTGGACGCACGCCGCTGAGCGACGCATTCTGGTCCGGCTGCCAGCCCGCCGGATGAACTTTATTGCTGCCCGGTGATCTGGATTCGCAACAGCGGCAACCGCTGGCCCACCACGCGGGTCCGCGGCCGGAGGGGATGAACGGCGCGGCGGCGGTGCGCCTGGAGGTGGTCCCGCCGCTGCTCATTCTGGCCTCGGGAGCGTCGGCGGTGAAGGCAGGCCGGCGCGGGCTCAGCGGCCGGGACCCGCCGGATGAGCCGGTCCCGGGTTGGATGAGGTCCTGCTGGCCGGGGGCTGCCGGACCCGGCCTTCTACGATGGGTGCGTGGAGACCCTCGCGTTCTTGTTCACCGACATCGAGGGCTCGACGGCGCTGCTCGGGCGGCTGGGGGAAGACGTCTACGCGCGGGTGCTGGCCGGTCATCACGCGCTGATCCGGTCGGCGCTGGCCGCGCACGACGGGAGGGAGGTGGACACCCAGGGCGATGCGTTTTTTGCCGTGTTCTCCTCGCCGCGTGCGTGCGTAGCGGCGGTGCTGGAGATGCAGCAGGCCCTGCAGGCTCATGGGTGGCCGGGCGAGGTGCGGGTGCGGATGGGCATTCACTGCGGTGAGGCGGAGCGGACGGCGGACGGGCTGGTGGGCCTGGAGGTGCACCGGGCCGCCCGGGTGGCGGCGGTCGCCCACGGGGGGCAGGTGCTGTTGTCAGAGTCGGCGGCGGCGCTTGTCCGCGACTGGCTGCCGCCGGGCGCGGCGCTGGCCGATCTGGGTACCCACCGGCTGAAGGACCTGGGCCGCCCAGAGCGGATCTTCCAGCTGCGCGCGGCGGGCCTGCAAAATGAGTTCCCGCCGCTGCGGTCACTGGGCAACCCGGCGCTGCCGAACAACCTGCCGGCCCAGCTGTCGCGGTTCATCGGCCGGGACCGAGAGGTGGCCGAGGTCCGGGCCCTGGTGAAGTCCTGCCGCCTGGTGACCTTGACCGGGGTCGGCGGAGTCGGCAAGACCCGGCTGGGGCTGCAGGTGGCCGCCGGGCTGGTGGACGGGTCCGGGGATGGGGTCTGGCTCGTGGAGCTGGCCGCGGTCACCGATCAGGACGCGGTGGCGGAGGCCATCTACCAGGCGCTGCGGCTGGCTGGGCAGCCGGGAGGCCGGCCGGTGATGGAGGTCCTGCTGGAGGCCCTGGCCGCCCAGGATGTGCTGATCGTGGTAGACAACTGCGAGCACCTGATCGGCGGGTGCGCCAAGACCGCCGAGGCGATCCTGCGGCATTGCCCGCGGGTGCATCTGCTGGCCACCAGCCGCGAGCCGCTGGGCATCGACGGGGAGACCATCTACCGGGTGCCGCCGCTGTCGCTTCCCGGCCGCGGCGATTTTGACTCCACGACGGCCGGATCCTCCGATGCTGTGGCGCTGTTCGCGGACCGCGCCCGGACGCGCGGCGTCGCCCTTAACGTTGACGAGGACACTGCCCCGCTGGTGGTGTCGGTGTGTCAGCGGCTGGACGGGATGCCGCTGGCCATCGAGCTGGCCGCGGCCCGGCTGCGGTCGATGTCGCTGGCCGAGCTGCACGACCGGCTGGACCAGCGGTTCCGGCTGCTCACCGGGGGCAGCCGCACCGCGCTGGAACGGCAGCAGACCCTGCGGGCGACCGTCGTCTGGTCCTATGCGCTGCTGACCGGCGCCGAACAGCTGGTGCTGGGGCGCCTGTCGGTGTTCGCCGGCAGCTTCGGCCTGGACGCCGCCGAGGCGGTGTGCGGGTTCGGTGACCTGGACGTGCTGGATGTCGCGGATCTGCTCGGGTCGCTGGTGGACAAGAGCCTGGTCGTGGCCGAACCCGCCGGGGCAGGCTCCCGGTACCGGCTGCTGGAGACCATCCGGCTGTTCGCCGCCGAGCGGCTGGCCGAGGCCGGCGACGACGAGGCCGCAACGGTCGCCGCAGCGCACTGCGCGCATTTCCTGGCGGTCGCCGAGGCGGCTGCTGCCCACCTGACCGGGCCGGACCAGGGAAAATGGCTGGCCCGGCTGGACGCTGATCAGGCCAACCTACGGCGCGCCGCACAGCACGCGGTCGGCCGCCCGGACGGGACCGGCCTCGTGCTGCGCCTGGGCGCCGCCCTGGGACGCTACTGGACAGCGTGCTCTCGGGAGCAGGAGGCCTTCGGGCTGCTTGTGCCAGTGCTGCAGCGGCCTGACGCCGGCGCCGACCCCGGACTGTACGCCGCAGCAGTGGTCACCGCCGCGCACACCGCTCAAATCATTGACAACGCTACAGCGCGGCAGCTTGGTGAACGGGCCGTCGAGGTCGCCCGCGAGCTGGATGACGACCGGCTGCTCATCAGTGCCCTTGCCTGCCTGTGCAGCGCGTATTTCTTCGCCGGCCAGCCGGAGAAGGGACTTCCCCTCGGACAGGAGGCTGTCGAGCGCGCCCGGCAACTTGGCGATGACGTGCTGCTGGCCGTGAGCCTGCGCGGGTATCTCTTGACCATGGACCCCACCCTGTCCCTGCCCCTGTATACCGAAGCGATCGCGTGCACCGAACGATCCGGCGACCACCTTACTAACTCCATCTTGCACAACAACGCCGGCTGCGCTGCCCTGACGGCCGGGGACGTTCCGGCGGCCCGGGCTCACCTGGAAGCCGCGGCACAGGCCGCGCAGCGGATCGGATGGGAGGACGCCGTCGCGTCGACCAACCTGGGCGGGGTCCTGCGGGCGGAAGGCGACCTCGATGGTGCCCGGTCGATGTTCGAGGCCGCCCTGCGGTCGAGCCGCCGGAACGGTGACAACCGGGTCAGGGCCGACGCCATCCTTGGCCTGGCGTGCCTGGCCGGCGAGGCAGGCGACTGGCACCGGGCGGCCGTCCTGCACGGCATTGCGCAGGCGTTTCAGGACCGGACGGGCATCCCGTGGGGGGAGTCCGACGCGCGCCACCGCCAGGACAGCCTCGACCAAGCACGCGCGCAGCTAGGCGACGAGCAGCTGCAGCGGACCCACGCCGAAGGCATCGCGCTCAGCATTGAGCAGGCCCTTGACCTGGCCCTCCCAAGAGCAGGTCCGGCCTGATCGCGCCTCGCGAGCACCTGTGTCGCCGCGACGAACGTGAAGTACACCGCGCCGATCCCCAGCACGAGCTGCTTGACCCGAACGCCCGGCCGGGCGGGAGATGCCAAGCGGGGCTGGCCGGCCACGTAGGCAACGATGACCGGATAGGTTGCGCCCATGGCTGATCTCCGCGCCGTCTGCGTGTTCTGCGGGTCTTCAGATCCCGCTGATCGTCGCTACCTCAACGCTGCCCGCGCCCTTGGAGCTCTGGTGGCCCGCCGGGGCCTTTGTCTCGTCTACGGGGGCGGCCGCGTCGGCCTCATGGGTGAGCTGGCCGATGCCGAACAGGCGCTCGCCGTCCTCGCAGCCGCCCCCGCCCATCCGGAGACGCGGATCACCGCAGAAGAGCGCTAGCCACCTCCGTAGCAGGCCTGCTACTCATCGCCAAACCCGTCGTCGATAGCGTCCGGCCTGACGCGCGCACAATGCGGCCCGCCGCTGGCCACACGGCCTTGCTAATTACTGGGTGAACTGGATGCGGCTACCTACGTGACCACAGCTCGGCCGACGCCCGCATCTGCACGTGCGCACGTTATTGGCGCATATTCCTTTGCGTCGCCTGATTATCGGGCGTTTTCAGTGGGCGGCGGGCCGGTCCGGGAGCGCGAGCGCGGATTATGCCTTCTCAGCTGGCCGTTCAAGGCGGATAGCGGATCCTGGTTGAGCATTTATATGGCCGCCCGGCAGCCATTGACCTAATGATGGTCGCGGTGTAAGACTCGGGTACTCAGTTCGTAGGGTCAGATGGCCGGCGTGGTCTGGAGGGCCGCAGCTGCGCGAGGTAGCGCACCGGCGGAGCAGGAAATGGCGGCCGCCAGGACGCCCGAGGACGGTGTTGGTGCCTGAACCTGTCGTGATACCGAAGCAGCGCATCCGCTGAGGCGCGGTGGTAGCCAGATGCGGAAAGCGTCATCCGATGCGGTGATCAACTGCCGGTCCACCTGCCATCTGCGGCCACCAGCTCGCCTCGCCCCGGTACGACGGGACGTGCTGTCCGGCCTGGTGAACCGGGCCGACCCGGCGGAGGGGGCGGATTGAAATGCCGGAATGGGAGATTCCCGGGTATACCGGGCGGCGGGCACTGGGCTCCGGCAGATTCGGCGAGGTGGTGCTGGCCAGGCATGACGCGTCAGGGACCCTGGTGGCGGTCAAGTACCTGCGCGGTGACCTGCTGGCCGATCCCGGGTTCGCGGCCACGTTCCGCGATGAGGCGGCCGTGCTGGCCTCGCTGGATGATCCGAACGTGGTCCGGCTGTATGAGTACATCGAGTCGCCGGCGGGTGGGGCCATCGTGATGGAGCTCGTCGACGGGGTCTCGGCGCGGGAGATCTTGTCCCATCAGGGTAAGACCACGGCGGAGGCGGCGCTGGTGGTGTTGCAGGGCTCGCTGCTGGGTCTGGCGGCGGCGCACCGGCGCGGGGTGATGCACCAGGATTACAAGCCGGAGAACGTGCTCGTCGACGGGGACGGCTTCAGCAAGCTGACCGATTTCGGCATCGTGGCGCGGGCGGGGGACCGGCCGATCCCGCCCGACACGCTGGCCTACGCGCCGCCGGAGCGGTTCAGGGGCGCCCCGGCCAGCCCGGCCGGGGATGTCTATGCGGCCACGGCCACCTTCTATGAGTGCCTGACCGGTCATCCGCCGTTCACTGGGCAGACCGCCGAGGCGCTGCTGACCCAGCACCAATCCGAGCCGGTATCACTGGAGGCGGTACCCAAGCCGCTGCGGCCGCTGGTAACTGCCGGAATGGCCAAGGATGTCGGGGAGCGGCCCGCCGACGCGGCCGCCTTGGCCAGCGAACTGCGCACGGTCGCCGCGTACGTCTACGGCCAGGACTGGGAAGACCGCGGCCGGTCGCGCCTGGCCGAGGCAGTGCCGCTGCTGGCTGCCCTGTGGCCGTCCGGCGCGGCGCCTGCGGTGCACGGCGCCGTCGTGGAGCAGGTCAACCTGCCCGCTAGTTCCCAGGAACCCCGGGAGTCACGACACCTATGGCATCTCCGGCGTACCCGGCATGAAGCCCGTCTCAGGCGCCTCAGGCGCCTCGGCGTGGCCATGGCTGCCGCTGCCGCTGCCGGCGCTGTCGTCGCGGTTGTCGCCGTAACCAGCGCCTCCTCCCATTCACCCTCGGGTACCGACGCCCGCGCAGCGTCAGCTACCTCTCATTCGAGCACGCCACCCCCACTGGTGAAGCTGCGCCCATCTGCGTCCGTGCCCGCTGGCTCACCACGGTCCTCGCTGCCGCCATCGTCATCTCCCGGCAGCCGGCGAAGCGACACGCCTGGCTACAACGAATACGCCAATCCGCGTTACGGATTCACCACGCTCCTGCCCTCGTCCTTCAGGGCGCAACCGCCGCCCGAAGACGGCGACGGACAAGCATGGACCTCGCCGGATGGCCAGGTTCTGCTAGCGGTTTACGGAACAAATAACGTTCTTAACTATTCACCTGAGCAGGACGAAGCGGCCGACGCCCGCGTCATGTCTGTCGTCTACGTCAACATCAGCGGAGACATCATCACGGTGAGCGGCTACAAGAATAACGGCCGCACTATCGTGTACCAGCGGGACGTGGTCGGCCCTGGCTCTATCGATACTCTCTACTGGAGCTACCCTGCCAATCAGAAGGCACAGTGGGATGCTGCAGTTACGCTGACAGCACTGACATTCCAGCCTGGCAATGTCACTACGTCGCACTGAATAACCCTGCTTACGGAGATACCGGGAGTGATCTCGCGTCGCCGCTTCGCGCATTGCTGGCAGGACATGTCCGATGACCCGGATGGGGCAACTGTTTGAAATCAGCAGAACACGGTGCTAGTCAGTCTGGCCTATCTCGGGATCTCCGACCAATCCACATTTATGGCTAACCCGGATTTCGTAAGCCCTCATCCCTGACTCCGTCAGCGCCTTGTCGCCCGGAAGACGCCATAGGCCAGCATGCTGTTTGCCACCGCGCCGGCGAGCGTCAGCAGCGCCCAGCCCCAGTAGCCGTAGGCCAGCAAGATGCCGGTCAGGGCGAGCAGCCAGACCGTGACCAGCGCCCGGATGAGTATCACGCCCCGCGGATGCCGGCGGTCGAAGCCCGTTGTCATGTTCATGATGCTCTCCCTCTATCCCAGGGTACGCAACAGTGACCGCACCCATGCCGGAGCATCGAGGGCTGCTACCACCATCGGCATCTGCCCGCGTGGGCACCGGCACACCCGGCAGGAGAACATCCCGGTAAGCGGCTGCCGCCAGCGAGTCAGCGGCAGACGAAGGACACGGAAGACCGCTGATCCCGGCCGGGTTCTGGACCCCCGGGCGCAGGCATTGACCGATGATCGCGCTATCCGCGGAATTACTGAGCTAGGATTCCCGTCGCAGGCCCGGCGAAGTCAGCACCCGTCCCGACCGTCTCCCCAGACGACGGCAACTTTTCTCCTGTCCGTGTACGCCTCCACCCGCCGACCGAACCGGCCGGGCTCGGCTAGCCCGGGCAACAGGGTTTGTTCGCTGTCTTGGCCGGCCCTTGAACCGGGCGACTTCCTCTATCGGGCTCATCGCGTACTGGTAAGGACCTTCTGATGTCCGTCTCGAACTCGCCGCGTAATGACCTGAGTCTGCTGTCCCGGCTGGAGCGGCTGGACGCATCGACCGTGTCTGACGC
>JASHVM010000589.1:0-16146 GCA_030044595.1 Streptosporangiaceae bacterium | reverse complement strand
GACGAGCCCGTACTGCCAGTACAAGCCCGTCAGCGAGAAGAACGGGACGATGTACATCATGTACTTCTGCGACTGGGCCATCGGGTTATCCGGGTCCACGCTGGTCTGCATGAGACCGCGCTTGGAGCTCTGCCGGACGGTCATGAACGTCGTCGACGCGCTGAGGGTGACCGTTATCGCGGCCACGATCGAGGGACCCAGCCCCATCCCCGCGGTGTGCGAGAACAGCAGCTTGTCGTACAGGTGCACGCCGAAGATCGTCGCCTTCTGCGCACTTTCCAGCACCGGGATCGTCAGCCCGTATTTGGGCGCCTGGCCGGGCTTCCACTCGGCGATGGCCCGCAGCACGTAGAACAACGAGAAGAAGATGATCATCTGCGGGATCAGCGGCAGGCAGCCCGCCAGCGGGTTGACGCCGTTCTCCTTGTAGAACTTCATCGTCTCTTCGTTGAGGCGCGTCTTGTCGTTCTTGTACTTCTTGCGCAGTTCGGCCAGCTGCGGCGCGTGCTGGGCCATCTTCCGCTGCGCATGTACCTGCTTGACGAACAACGGGATCAGGCACACCCGGATAAGCACGACGAGGATCACGATGGACAGGCCCCAGGCCGCTCCGGTGTCCGGGCCGAAGAAGGCACCGAGCACGGCATGGATCCGCATGATCACCCATGCCACCAAGTCGGCCAGCGGGTTGAGAATGCTCACCGGTCAGCTCCTCGCGGGCTTGGCGGGCGGCACCGGGTCGTAGCCGCCGGGGTGAAACGGATGGCACTTGGCGATGCGCGCGACCGCGAGCCACAGCCCGCGCGCCGCGCCGTGCTCTGCCAGCGCGGTCAGCGCGTACTCACTGCACGACGGCGCGAACCTGCACCGTGGTCCCAGCAGCGGGCTTACGAACCGCCGGTACCCCGCGATAGGGGTCATGAGCAGCCGGGCAGGCACCGTCGCGGTGCGGACCGGACCGTTCGCCGTATCTCTACCTGGCATTACCGACGCGTGCCCCAACCTGCCGCCGCAGCAACCTGCTGATCACCAGGTCCAGATCCGCGGCGAGATCCGCCTGGCTTGCGTGCGCGGCCGCGGCATTCGCGCGCACCACAAGAAGGCTACCGCCAGGAAGCGACTGAAGGTAACCGCGGATGAGCTCGCGGAGCCGCCGCTTGACGCGGTTTCTGGTCACCGCGGAGCCGACCGCCCGGCTAACGATGAATCCTACCCTGGCTGGTTCGCGGTCGTGGACTCCGTCCGCTCGCACGAGCAGATGGCCCACCACGCGCGGCCTGCCCGCGCGGATGCCGGTACGCACGGCTAGCGCGAACTCCGCGCTACGGCGCATCCGGGACTGGGGCGGCAGGATCAGGCACTCAGCCGGTCACGGCCCTTGTGCCTGCGAGCCGCGAGGACAGCGCGCCCGGCCCGGGTGCGCATGCGCAGCCGGAAACCATGTGTCCTCGCCCGGCGCCGATTGTTCGGCTGGAACGTGCGCTTACTCACTGGGGCTCCAGGTAAAGGTCTTGATTACGCGCACGCTCGATCCACGCGTGCGGTGCTTGGATTCATCTCAGGCTACCATCTGGAACACCGCTGTTTGCCAGGCGTCCCCCGCCTTGGCGGCTTAGGCTGTGGAAAGCTGTTCTTTCCGGCGGCCGCCGTGTGGAGCCGGGATGCCACGTGCACAACATGTGGATAGTTCTGTGGATCATGAGCCCTAGCTCGCGGCAAGGGGAAGCGAGGGGAGCGCACAGGTGGCAAATTCAGACCTGGCAGAAGTCTGGGCACGATCCCTCGACGGGCTTGCCGACCTTCAGATCCAACCGCACCAGCGGGCCTGGCTGAAGCTCACCCGTCCGCTCGGGCTGGTCGAGAGCACCGCGCTGATCGCCACTCCGAACGAATTCGTCAAGGAGCAGCTGGAAACCCGGCTGCGCCCGCTGGTTACCCAGGCCCTGTCCCAGCAGCTAGGCCGTGATATCCAGCTCGCCGTCACGGTCGACCCGGCGCTGCAGGCGGCCGCGCCTCCCGCCCTGACCGACGGCGGCCTGGCGATCGAGCCTTCCGCGCGGCCGCCAGGGCTGCCCGGCCGCGAGGGGACCAGGGTGCTCCCCGATGCCGACCGCGGTTCAAGTCACGCCCCCGAGGCGGCCGAGCCCCGCGACGCGGCCGAGCACGAGTCCGCCCGCCAAGGCCCGGGGCAGCACGGCGCCATGCCGACCGGCCCGGCAGCCCCCCGGCTGGGCGGCACCCGGCTCAACTCCAAGTACACCTTCGAGACCTTCGTGATCGGGTCGAGCAACAGGTTCGCGCACGCGGCGGCGGTCGCGGTCGCCGAGGCGCCCGCCAAGGCGTACAACCCGCTGTTCGTCTACGGCGACTCCGGCCTGGGCAAGACGCACCTGCTGCACGCGATCGGCCACTACGCGCAGACTCTCTACTCCGGCCTGAAGATCAGGTACGTCAGCTCGGAGGAGTTCACCAACGATTTCATCAACATGATCAGGGACGGCAAGCAGGACGGATTCCGGCGCCGGTACCGCGACGTGGACGTGCTCCTGGTTGACGACATCCAGTTCCTGGAGAACAAAGAAGGGACGCAGGAGGAGTTTTTCCACACCTTCAACACCCTGCACAACGCCAGCAAGCAGATCGTCATCTCCAGCGACCGCGCCCCGAAGCGCCTGGTCACTCTGGAGGACAGGCTGCGCAGCCGGTTCGAGTGGGGCCTGCTCACCGACGTCCAGCCGCCGGAGCTCGAGACCCGCATCGCCATCCTGCGCCGCAAGGCGATCCAGGAAGGCCTCAACGCGCCGCCCGAGGTGCTCGAGTACATCGCGAGCCGGATCTCCACCAACATCAGGGAACTGGAAGGCGCGCTGATCCGGGTCACCGCGTTCGCGAGCCTGAACCGCCAGTCGGTCGACCTCCAGCTGGCCGAGATCGTGCTGAAGGACCTCATCCCCGAAGCTCAGGGCCCGCAGATAACGACCGCGACCATCATGGGCCAGACGGCTTCCTACTTCGGGCTGTCGATCGAGGATCTCTGCGGGACATCTCGGTCGCGAGTGCTCGTGACCGCCCGGCACATCGCCATGTACCTGTGCCGTGAACTCACCGACCTGTCGCTGCCGAAGATCGGCCAGCAGTTCGGCGGCCGTGATCACACCACCGTCATCAATGCCGACAGGAAGATCCGCTCGCTGATGGCCGAACGCCGTTCGATCTACACCCAGGTCACCGAGCTGACCAACCGCATCAAGCAGCAGGCCCGCACAGGCTGACCGGCGCGCCGCACGGGTAAGCGCACAGTTTGTGGACAACATTGTGGAAGAGTTTCGGATAAGCGGGGGACAACCGGTGGCAACGCGAGCATCGCCGACGGTCCGGCACAGCAGGCCCGACGGCATCCCCCGCCCGGGCACATCCCCTGTGCGTGGCGATGGAGGCGCCCACCTGCGAAAACAGGAGTTCTCCCCACTGTCCACCGCACCTATGACTACGACGAACCTATCTAAAAAGGAAAAGAAGAGCAGCAAGTAGGCCCTGTGAGCGTTATCCGAGACCGGCCTGGCCCGACAGCGTGCGAGGACGGCGAAAGTGCGCCCCGGCCACGCCGCGACAAGCACGCTGATACAGGTAGGAGGCAGTTTCCGTGAAGCTGCGAGTTGAGCGCGATCAACTGGCGGACGCCGTAGCCTGGACCGCGCGCGGGTTGCCGACCCGCCCGACCGCGCCCGTGCTGGCCGGGATGCGCCTGCACGCGGGCACGACGGAACTCACGCTCTCGACCTTCGACTACGAGGTATCGGCCCAGGCCGCTGTGCCCGTCGTCACCGACGAGGAGGGAACGGCACTGGTATCTGGCCGACTGCTCGCCGAGATCGTGAGGTCGCTGCCCGCCCGGCCGGTTGACCTGGTCACCGACGGTACCCGTGTCACGCTCACCTGCGGCAGCGCCACCTTCACCCTCGTGCTGCTGCCCGAAGAGGAGTACCCGACCCTGCCCGAGATGCCGCCGCTGGCGGGCTCGGTCGGCAGTGACGCGCTGGCCACCGCCATCGGCCAGGTGGCCATCGCCGCGGGCCGGGATGACACCCTGCCCGCGCTGACTGGCATCAGGATCGAGATCCAGGGCGACACGCTCACTCTGGTCGCCACCGATAGGTACCGGCTCGCAGTCCGCGAGCTGCGCTGGAACCCGGTGCGGCCGGACCTGTCCACGGCCGTCCTGGTCCCCGCGCGGGTGCTCGGCGATACGGCGCGCGCGCTTACCTCCGGAGCCGAGGTGTCCATCTCACTCGGCGGCGAGAGCCTCATCGGTTTCGCGGGGGCCGGGCGTCAGACCACCACCAGGCTGCTGTCTGGCGAGTACCCCAAATACGCGGCGCTGCTGCCGAGCCAGTTCAGCGCGGCCGCGGAGCTGGCGGCCAGCGCGTTCGGCGAAGCGGTCAAGCGGGTGGCGCTCGTCGCCGAGCGCAACACGGCGGTGCGCCTGTCCTTCAGTCCCGGCCAGCTCGTCCTAGAGGCGGGCGCGTCAGAGGAGGCGCAGGCGGTGGAGATCCTCGAGGCGGCGTTCGACGGCGATGACCTGCAGATCGCTTTCAACCCGCAGTACCTGCTCGACGGCATCGGGGCAATCGACTCCGACACGGCCAGGGTATCGTTCACCTCGCCGACCAAGCCCGCGGTCATCACGGGCAAGAGCGACCGCGAGCCCGACTACCGGTACGTGCTCATGCCCATCCGGTCGACGGGCTAGCCTGCCTGCCGCCTTCACTAGTCTCAGATTCGTGCACGTTACCCGGCTCGCGCTGACCGATTTCAGGTCTTACGCCGATCTCAGCATCGAACTGAGTCCCGGCGTGGCCACGTTCACCGGGCCGAACGGGATGGGCAAGACCAACCTGGTCGAGGCGATCGGCTACCTGGCCACGCTCGGCAGCCACCGGGTCGCTACCGACGCACCGCTGGTCAGGCACGGCGCGGATCGCGCCGTGGTCCGGGCGGCGGTGACCGGAGCAGGCGGCAGCGCGCTGGTGGAAGTCGAGCTCAACCCGGGCCGGGCCAACCGGGTCAGGCTGAACCGGGCGCAGCTGCCGCGGCCACGCGACATCCTGGGCGCGCTGCGCACGGTGCTGTTCGCGCCCGAGGACCTGGCCCTGGTCAAGGGGGACCCGGGCGAGCGCCGCCGGTTCCTCGACGATCTCCTCGTCGCCACCGCGCCGCGGTACGCAGGCCTGCGCGCCGACTACGAACGGGTCCTGCGGCAGCGTACGGCGCTGCTCAAATCGGCGGGCGCCAAGGGTCACCTGCGCGGCGCGGCACGCGAGTCCATGACGGCCACGCTCGACGCCTGGGACGCTCAGCTGGCCCGGACGGCGGCACCGCTGCTGGCCGGGCGGTTGCGCCTGGTGGCCGCGCTCAGGCCGCATGTCGCTGCCGCGTACGGCACGGTCTCCGGCGGGCTGCCGGGTCCAGTGCCCGCTATGACCTACCGTGCCTCGGCTCTGGATGCCGAAGGACCCGACGCTTCGGGCGCCGACGGGAACGCGGGGGACGACCAGATGCCGGTTCTCGAGGCCGGCATGCTCAAGTCGCTGGCCGCGGTCCGGGCCAGCGAGCTCGACCGGGGCGTCTGCCTGGTCGGCCCGCACCGCGATGAGCTCGAGCTGTCCCTGGGCGGCCTGCCCGCCCGCGGCTACGCCAGCCAGGGTGAGTCCTGGTCGCTCGCGCTGGCGCTCCGCCTGGCCAGTTTCGCGCTGCTCAGGGAGCTGAACGAGGATCCGGTGCTGATCCTCGACGACGTGTTCGCGGAGCTGGACGCGGGCCGCAGGGACCGGCTGGCCGGCATGGTCGCCGGCGCCGAGCAGGTCCTGATCACCGCCGCGGTACCCGCCGACGTCCCGAGCGTGCTGACCGGCGCGCGGTTCACTATCCGGGGCGGCGTGGTCAGCGGTGTCGGCTGACAGCGCGGCCCCGGGCCGCGCGCGGCTGGCCGCCGAGGCGCTCGCGCAGGCGAAGGCGGACGCGAGGGCGCGCGGTGACGTGCCGGCGGGCGGTCCGCAGCAAGCCGCGAACTGGAATAAAACCGCAGGTAACGAACGTTTTACTGGTGTCGGTTCGAGTCCGGCCGGGGCGGCCAGAGGGCGTCCCCGCCAAGACGACCCGCAGCCGCTGACCAGCGCGATCGAGGGCCTCCTCCACGAGCAGGGCTGGCAGCAGCGAGCGGCGATGGGATCGGTGTTCGGCCGCTGGGAGGAGATTGTCGGCCGAGACCTGGCCGCGCATACCCGCCCGGACAGTTTCTCCGACGGGGAACTGGTGGTCACGGCTGACTCGACGGCCTGGGCGACCCAGGTGCGGCTGCTCGCGTCGGCTCTCGTCCGGCGGCTGAACGCCGAACTCGGCGACGGGACGGTGCGCCGGGTGAAGGTCCGCGGCCCGGCGCCGCCGCGCCGCCGCGGGGCCTGGCGCGTTCCCGGCAGCAGGGGTCCCCGCGACACTTACGGGTAGGCCGCCGCCTCAGCCGACACGGTGAGGCAACACGGCCCTGGCTGTCGGTGCCCGCAGGTAAAATGAATAAGCGCACGGATAGCCACGTTCTGGGGGGCTGGGCTGCGCGCTTCTGATGCAGGATGGAGTTCGGTTTGTCCTACGATGCACGTTCGATCACGGTACTCGAGGGCCTGGAAGCGGTCCGTAAGCGGCCCGGAATGTACATCGGCTCAACCGGCGAGCGGGGCCTGCATCACCTGGTCTACGAGGTCGTTGACAATTCCGTGGACGAGGCCCTCGCCGGGTACTGCGACACCATCAGCGTGACGTTGCTCGCCGATGGTGGGGTGCGGGTGCAAGACAACGGCCGCGGTATCCCCGTCGACGAGCACCCGGTGGAGCATCGCCCGGCCCTCGAGGTGGTGATGACCACCCTGCACGCGGGCGGCAAGTTCGACGCCAAGTCGTACGCGGTCTCCGGCGGGCTGCACGGCGTCGGCGTCTCGGTGGTGAACGCCCTGTCGTGGATGCTCGAGGTCGAGGTGCGCAGGGACGGCTATGTCTGGACGCAGGACTACGAGTACGGCGAGCCGATGGGCCCGCTCGTCCGCGGCGCCGCGACCCAGGACACCGGTACCACGACCACGTTCTGGCCCGACAGCGGCATCTTCGAGACTACTGACTGGTCCTTCGAGACGCTGTCCCGGCGGATGCAGGAGATGGCGTTCCTTAACAAGGACCTCCTGATCTCGATCGCGGACGAGCGGCAGGACAAGCAGAGGTCCGTGCAGTACCGGTACGCGGGCGGGATCGCCGATTTCGTTCGGTACATCAACGCGTCCAAGGAGCCGATCCACGGATCGGTCATCGACTTCGGCGAGGAAGCCGAGGGGATCTCCGTCGAGATCGCGATGCAGTGGAGCGCGGCGTACACCGAATCGGTGCACACCTTCGCGAACACCATCAACACGGCCGAGGGCGGCACGCACGAGGAAGGCTTCCGCGCCGCGCTCACGGCGATCGTCAACAGGTACGCGCGCGAGCAGAAGCTGCTGCGGGAGAAGGACGATAACCTGACCGGCGACGATGTGCGCGAGGGCCTGACCGCGATCGTGTCGGTCAAGCTCGCCGAGCCGCAGTTCGAGGGCCAGACCAAGACCAAGCTGGGCAACACCGAGGCCAAGTCGTTCGTGCAGAAGGCGTGCAACGACCACCTGCGGGATTGGTTCGATCGCAACCCCGGCGAGGCCAAGGAGATCATCAACAAGGCCAGCCAGGCCGCTCGCGCCCGGATCGCCGCCCGCCAGGCGCGTGACCTCACTCGCCGCAAGTCCCTGCTCGACTCGACGTCGCTGCCGGGCAAGCTGGCGGATTGCCAGTCCACCGACCCGGAGATATCCGAGATCTACGTGGTCGAGGGAGATTCGGCGGGCGGTTCGGCCAAGGGCGGCCGGGACCCGCAGTTCCAGGCGATCCTGCCCATCCGCGGCAAGATCATCAACGTAGAGAAGGCACGGATCGACCGGGTGCTGAAGAACAACGAGGTCCAGGCGCTGATCACCGCGCTCGGCACCGGCATCCACGACGAGTTCGACATCACCAAGCTCCGCTACCACAAGATCATCCTGATGGCGGACGCCGACGTGGACGGGCAGCACATCCGGACGCTGCTGCTCACGCTGCTGTTCCGGTTCATGAAGCCGCTGGTCGAGGCCGGGCACGTGTACCTCGCCCAGCCTCCGCTGTACAAGATCAAGTGGGAGGGGCGCGGCGTCGAGCCCGGCTACGCCTACAGCGATACCGAGCGTGACCGGCTGATCGAGGCGGGGATCGCTGAGGGCCGCAAGGACCCGCGGCCGCGAGATGCCGTGCAGCGGTTCAAGGGCCTGGGCGAGATGAACGCCGAGGAACTGTGGGAGACCACGATGAACCCGGCGCGGCGGGTCCTGGGGCAGGTGACCCTCGACGACGCGGCCCAGGCGGACGAACTGTTCAGCGTGCTGATGGGCGAGGACGTCGAGGCGCGCCGCTCGTTCATCACCCGCAACGCGAAGGACGTCAGGTTCCTGGACATTTGACCGGCGGCGCGTCGGCCGTTCGACGTGCTCCACTGATGAGTTTAAGGATTACGAAAAAGTGACCGAAGTTACCGATCTGCCTGGTGGTCACGACCGTACCGAGCCGGTCGACATCCAGTACGAGATGCAGCGCAGCTACATCGACTACGCGATGTCGGTGATCATCGGCCGGGCGCTGCCGGACGTGCGCGACGGGCTCAAGCCGGTCCACACCCGGATCTTGTACGCCATGTACGACGGCGGCTTCCGCCCGGACCGCGGGTTCTTCAAGTGCTCGCGGGTCGTCGGCGACGTCATGGGCAACTACCACCCGCACGGCGACAGCGCGATCTATGACGCCCTGGTCCGGCTGGCCCAGCCGTGGTCGATGCGGTACCCGCTGATCGACAGCCAGGGCAACTTCGGCTCCCCGGGCAATGACCCGCCCGCGGCCATGCGGTACACCGAGTGCCGTCTCGCGCCGCTGGCCATGGAGATGCTGCGCGACATCAACGAGGACACTGTCGACTTCCGCGACAACTACGACGGCCGCTCGTCCGAGCCCGTCGTGCTGCCCAGCCGGTTCCCCAACCTGCTGGTCAACGGGTCCGAGGGCATCGCGGTCGGCATGGCGACCAAGATCCCGCCGCACAACCTGCGCGAGGTGGCGGCCGGGGTGCAGTGGTACCTGGATCACTTCGAGGCCTCGGACGAGGAACTGCTCGGCGCGCTGCTGGAGCGGATCCAGGGGCCGGACTTCCCCACCCGCGGCCTGATCGTGGGCCGGCGCGGCATCAGGGAGGCGTACCGCACCGGGCGCGGATCGATCACCATGCGGGCGGTGGTCGACGTCGAGGAGGACTCCCGAGGTCGCACGTGCCTGGTGGCGAAGGAACTGCCCTTCCAGGTCAACCGGGACAACCTGGCCGAGAAGATCGCCGACCTGGTTCGCGACGGCCGGGTCAACGGCATCGCCGATGTCCGCGACGAGAGCAGCGGCCGCACCGGCCAGCGCCTGGTCATCGTGCTCAAGCGGGACGCCGTGGCCAAGGTGGTGCTCAACAACCTCTACAAGCACACGCAGCTGCAGGACACGTTCGGCGCCAACATGCTGGCGCTGGTCGACGGGGTGCCGCGCACCCTGCGCCTGGACCAGATGATCAGGTACTGGGTCACGCACCAGATCGAGGTCATCGTCCGCCGCACCAGGTACCGGCTGCGTAAGGCCGCCGAGCGGCTGCACATCGTCGGCGCCCTGCTCAAGGCGATCGACCGGATCGACGAGGTCATCGCGCTGATCAGGGCCAGCGCGTCGGCCGCGGAGGCGCAGCGGGGCCTGATGAGCCTGCTGGAGATCGACGAGATCCAGGCGCGCGCCATCCTGGACATGCAGCTGCGCAAGCTGGCCGCGCTCGAGCGGCAGGAGCTTGTCAGCGAACGAGACGAGCTGGAAGCGAAGATCGCGGACTACGAGAGCATCCTGGCCCGGCCGGAGCGGCAGCGGGAGATCGTCGGGTCCGAGCTGGCCGAGATCGTCAACAGGTACGGCGACGACCGGCGAACCCAGATCGTCGCCTACGACGGCGAGGTAGCCGACGAGGACCTCATCGCCGAAGAGGACGTCGTGGTCACGATCACCTACGGCGGATACGCCAAGCGCACCAGGACCGATCTGTACCGCGCGCAGCGGCGCGGCGGCAAGGGGGTCCGCGGCGCCCAGCTGCGCACCGATGACATCGTGGATCACTTCTTCATCACCACGACCCATCACTGGATCCTGTTCTTCACGAACAAGGGCCGCGTCTACCGCGCCAAGGCCTACGAGCTACCCGACGCCGGCCGCGACGCCCGCGGCCAGCACGTCGCCAACCTGCTCGCGTTCCAGCCGGACGAGCGGATCGCCGAGGTGCTCGCGCTGCGCGACTACCAGGTGGCCCCCTACCTGGTCCTGGCCACCCGCGGCGGGCTGGTGAAGAAGACGAAGCTGACGGAATTCGAGAACGTGCGATCCGGCGGCATCATCGCGATCAACCTGCGCGAAGACGACGAGGTCATCGCGGCCAGGCTGGTCTCGCCGGACGAGGACCTGCTGCTGGTCAGCAAGGGCGCGCAGGCCATAAGGTTCCACGCCAGCGATGAGTCGCTGCGCCCGATGGGTCGCGCTACCTCCGGCGTCATCGGCATGCGCTTCAACGACGGCGATGAGCTGCTGGGCATGCACGTGGTCAGGGAAGGCGAGGACGTCCTGGTCGCTACCGGGGGCGGCTACGCTAAGCGGACCCCGGCTGACGCGTACCCGGTGCAGGGCCGCGGCGGCCGCGGCGTCGTCACGGCCAAGATCACCGAAGCCCGCGGCGAGCTGGTCGGCGCGCTGATGGTGACGGCCGATGACGAGATATTCGCGATCACCTCGGCGGGCGGGGTGATCAGGACCAGGGCGGAGGAGGTCAAGCAATCCGGCAGGCAGACCATGGGGGTCCGGCTCATGAACCTCGCCGCCGGGGTCAGTGTGGTAGCACTAGCCCGCAACGCGGAATCCCTGGCCGAGGGCGACCAGGGACCAGCAGATGAGGAGGCCGACCAGGAATCTCCGGCAGGCGACGCGGACCGGACCGATCTGGCCGATCAGAGTGGCGAAGATGCGGAATAATCCGGGACGAATAGACTAGGCCGGTAGATACACCCGGCTCCGCACGCTGGCAGCAACTATTTCGGGGCAAAGCTCCCACGAGTGTCGCGGTGCCGCGGTACCGCGGAGTCTCGGCGGCGGGCCGTCTTCTTCGCATGGGTGTCAGCCCGGACGCCTCGTTCGGAGATAACCTCATGAGGGTCTGAATCAGAGGAGGACGGCTTGGACAGGCACACAAACGGGCCCGGCGGCTCAGGTGGAGCCTCGCCTACGGTCATGTCCCCGCGGCAGGATGACGACGACCAGGACACCCGCCCGTCTGACATCATGTCCCCGCCCCGCAAGCCGACCGTAGCCACGTCCCCTTCGGCGACCCAGGATGCTTCTGCTAACGGCGGCCCGGCTGCCGACGGCGCAGAGACGAGCAGCGCGCGTGACGCGGGAGCGGACACCGCGGCCGCCGACGCCGTTCCCGCCCTGCCCGCCGACGGCATCGGTCACGCGCTGGATGCCGCAGAGTCCACGGTCACCTTCGACAGGCCGGAATCAGCCCCGGTTCCGCCTCGCGCGGATGACTGGGTGCCAGGCCGTGACGGCGAGCCGTCGCCAGACGGTTCCCCGGCCGGTGTCGCCTCAGCCGCGGGCGAGCCGTATCCCGGATCGCTGGCCAGCGGCACCGCGCTCCGCGCCGAATCCACCACGGAGTCGTCCGCGCCGCGCCCGTCGCCGGCCGCGCCGGCCGCCGGGGAGCCGCCGCCCGGAACAGTTTCAGCGGCAGCGTTTGCCTGGCAGACACCGGGACCTGCGCCCGTCCCGCCATCCTCCCCGGCGCGGAACTTCCTGCGCTCAGGCGGGAACGCGAAGACGGCCACTGTTACCGGAGCGGCGGCCGTCGGCTCGGCGAGCGCGGCGGCCGACCGGGCCGCAGAACCGGCGCGGGGCAAGCCGAAGCGATCGTCGAGGCGCCAGGCCAGGCAGGCGCACCTGACCGTCGCCCGGATAGAGCCCTGGTCGGTGATGAAGTTCAGCTTCGTCGTGTCCCTCGTCGCCTTCGTCATCTTGTTCGTCGCCGTCAGCGTGCTCTACGGCTCGCTGTCGGCGCTTGGCGTGTTCGACTCGCTTCAGCGGGTCGTGACGAACGTAACATCGAGCCAAGGTTCGGCCGGGGTCAACGCGGCGAAATGGTTCACGGCGTCGAAGGTACTCGGTTACACCGCGCTCCTCGGTTCGCTCAACATCGTGCTGATCACGGCGATGGCAACCATCGGCGCGGTCGTCTACAACCTGACCTCGCGGCTGACAGGCGGCGTGGAGGTGACGCTCCGCGAGACGGAATGACCAGACGGCGCGGACGCGGGGTAGTATGGCGCTGCCATCGCCACGCAACCCGCGGTATCAGTACGGTAAGATGATTCCTTCGACTGTTTCCGCAGGTCAAGCCGTTCATGGCATGGGGTTATAGCTCAGTCGGTTAGAGCGCGTCCCTGATAAGGACGAGGCCCGTGGTTCAAGTCCACGTAACCCCACGACGCACTCCTTCACTAACCGTAACGGCTCTCCTCGGGTAACTCCGGCGGCTGCCTCGTCGGCCGGGGCGCGGCCGGGCGGCGTGGCTTGCTAAGCTGCCGTACACCGCGGTGGTGGGCTCACCTCCGCGGGCCGGCTCCGAATGTCATCGAGGTGGAGGGTTCCTCGCCGTGAAGAAGCTACTGCTGGTCGCCCTGCTCGCGCTTGGCGTGTTCGCCATCTGGCGCAAGGTCCAGTCCGACCGTGCTGAACTCGACCTCTGGACCGAGGCCACCACGGCCGGCGAGGACTGATCCGCGCGGGCCGGCGGCGATATCCGCCCGCGCGCGGATGAGCCGCCCGGCGCTGGGAGGCGAGCCGGTGAGCGAGGCTTCCGCTGTATCGCTGGTCTGCTGCGACCTGGTGGGAGCTGCTGCGGTCGGCGGCAGCGTGCTCGAGCGGGCGTTCGCGGAGGCGATCGCTACTCAGGGCGTGGTGACGGGGACCGCGGCCTACGTCCGGTCCATGGTCCAGTTCGACCGGGCCCGCGGCTCGATCCCGGCCGATGTCATGCGCAGCGTGTTTCCCGAGGACGAGATCCGCGCGCAGGCCGCGAGCATGGCCTTCGAGCGGTCGTTCCGGGCGGCCGTGGACCGGTTCGGCGCGCTCCCGCTGCCCGGCGCGAACGACGCGCTGGCCAAGATCACCGCGGCGGGCGTCAAGGTGTGCTTGCTGTCCTGCCTTTCCCGGCCCGCGCTCAGCCTGATCGTGGAGCGCCTCGGCTGGTGGCAGCGAGCGGACCTGATACTGTGCGCGGACGACGTGGCCCGCGGTTTCCCCTGGCCCGATCTCGTCCTCACCGCGATCCTGCGGCTGGGCATCGGCGACGTGCGAGAGGTGGCCGTGGTCACGGCGAGCGAGAGCGGCGTGCTCTGCGCCCGCCGGGCCGGTGCCCCGCTCGTCGTCGGCATGCTCGGCGACGTGCACGACGCGAGCAGGCTCCGCCGCGCCGGAGCCACTCACCTGCTGGCGGACATCGGCGACCTGCCGGACCTGGTGACGTCGCAGGGCGAGATCGCCACCGTCCGCTGACCACGACGAGTGACCGGGCTGCCGCCAGCGCGTGGCAGACTGTGAGGCATGCCGGAACTGCCCGAAGTGGAGTCGCTCGCCGAATTCCTGCGCGAACACGCGAAGGGACACGCCGTCGTGCGCGCCGACGCGGCCTCGTTCTCGGTGCTCAAGACGTTCGACCCGCCGCTGGCCAGCCTGGCCGGACAGGTGATCACCGAGGTCGGCAGGCACGGCAAGTTCCTGGACATCGCCACGGACCAGGGCCTGCACCTGATCATCCACCTGGCCCGGGCGGGCTGGCTACGCTGGCGCGAGGACCTGCCCTCGGCCCCGCCGAAGCCGGGCAAGAGCCCGCTGGCCTTCCGCCTCACGCTCGATGACGGCTCCGGATTCGACCTGACCGAGGCGGGAACGCACAAACGCCTCGCGGTATACCTGGTCCGCGACCCGGCCGAAGTGCCGGGGATCGTCTCCCTGGGGCCGGATCCGCTGGCCGCCGATTTCACCGCGGATACCCTGGCGGCCCTGCTGGCCGGCCGCCGGACGCAGGTCAAGGGCCTGCTGCGCGATCAGAAGGTCATCGCGGGCATCGGCAACGCGTATTCCGACGAGGTGCTGCACGTGGCCAAGATGTCACCGTTCAAGATCGCCGCCAGCATGACGCCAGACGACGTGGCCGTCCTTTACGACGCGATCAAGACCACGCTGACCGAGGCGGTCGAGCGCTCCGCGGGCCTGGCCGCCGCCGACCTGAAGGGCGAGAAAAAGAGCGGCCTGCGCGTACACGGCCGCGCCGGCCAGGCGTGCCCGGAATGCGGCGACACCATCAGGGAGGTCTCCTTCGCCGACTCCTCGCTGCAGTACTGCCCGACCTGCCAGACCGGCGGCAAGCCACTCGCCGACCGCCGCCTGTCCCGTCTGCTCAAATAAAAAGATCATTTCGCCGAACGGGCCGTGGTGCATGCCCGCTGGTCACCTCATCGCGGTGCCTGTCCGGACCGAGTAACCTGGGCAACAGACATCTCGGGGCTATAGCTCAGCTGGAAGAGCGTCTGGTTTGCATCCAGAAGGCCAGGGGTTCGAGTCCCCTTAGCTCCACAGGTCAGAGCTAAAACACCTTCGACCGCCTCCAGGCGCCCGGACCGGACCGCGGTCACGAAGTCCTGGTAGTCCCGCTCGTTCTGGTCCGCGTAGCGTCCGGTGAAGTCGGTCATCGACTCGTCGAAGCCATCGCCTGCGCCCAGGTAGGAGGCGATGGCGACGGGGTCGCCCGACCGGGCGTGCGCCCGGGCCAGTGTCCATCCGCAGATCCCTGCGTAGAACCCGAGCCCGAGCGGTGTCATCGCCTCGACCAAGGCCGAGCCCTTCATGTCGCGAAGCTGGCGCCAGTAGAAGTGGCGCTTCACGTCGTGACCCTTGGTCCAGCCCAGGTAGATGTCGCTCGTGGCCTGCATCAGCCGTTGCCCCTGCACCACCCGCTCGCCGTGGTTGCGGAACCGGCTCCTAGGTAGGTAGCCCTCGAGCACCGAGGCCGTGGCCTCCTTGATCTGCAGGAACAGGGGGTCGTTCGGATCACGGCCCTGGAGCAGGACGATGAACGCGCGGGTCCCGACACTGTCGACGCCCACCACCTTGCGGGCCGCGTCCACGATCTCGAAGTGTTCAAGCAGGTGCCGCCGGTCAGGCTGCAGCGTGGCCCGGTAAGCCCGGAACTGGTCGCGGATCACCGGCATGACCTCGTCGGCTGACAGGCCGTAGCGGCCCTCCAGGTCACCGCGATAGGCGGCAGCCCAGTCGCGCGCCGGGACCACGATCGGCGGCTGGCTGACGATCCGGTACCTGCCGTCGGCCATTTCGCCCAGCTTGGACAGCGCTTGCAGGCTGTCGCGGGTGTGCGCCTTCGCGGCGTTCTTCTCCGCCCGCCGCTGCGCGAGCTTGGCTAGCTTCTCTTCCCGCTTGGCATCCTGCTTCGCCGGCTTGGCGCCCTTGGCCGCCTTCTTCGTCTCAGCCACGGTGCCGCGGATCGCGGCCTTCAGCGTGTCCTCGTCCAGGTGCGCGTACCAGATTTCCATCGTGCCCATGCCGGCGAAATCGGCCATGGCCTCCCGGTAGGCGCGCACCGAGGCCGCCGTCACCGCTCGCGCGTCCGCCGGCGAGAACCCGTTGTTGCGGGCGGCGATCGTGAAGCTGGCCGCCATCCGCTTGACGTCGTACTCGAACGGGCCGGGCAGCGTCTCGTCGAAGTCATTCAGGTCGAACACCAGCCGCCGCTCCGGCGAGGCGAACACACCGAAGTTCGACAGGTGCGCGTCTCCGCACAACTGGGCGCCGAGCCCGGCCACCGGCGTGTCCTTCAGGTCCGTGGCCATGATCCTCGCCGCGCCGCGGTAGAAC
>JASHVM010000588.1:0-5643 GCA_030044595.1 Streptosporangiaceae bacterium | reverse complement strand
TACGTCGAATCCGACCTGGTCGCGATGGGGGAGCAGGTGGCGGCCCGGCCCGAGAAGTTCCCCGCCGGAGCCAACCTGTCGGTCCTGCTCCCGCTGGCCCCGGCCGAGGTTTTCGTCCGCACGTTTGAACGCGGCGCCGGGCTGACCGCCTCCTGCGGTTCCGGCATGGCCGCGGCCCGGGCGGTCTACTCCCGGATCGGCCGCGGCGACCCCGAGCGCGATATCGTCGTCCGCAACGCGGGCGGGATGGCCACGGCGTCGCTGTCCGTGCGGGACGGGCAGTGGTTCCCGGTCCTGCAGGGAAACGCCACATTCGTCTACCGGGCCGACGTCGACCCGGCCGAGCTGGCCCGCGCCCTGCCCGCCGAGGCCCTGGTCCCCAGGCTGCAGCCGTTCCCCGGCGAGATCCGTGCTTACTCCGCCCACCAAGAACAGAACCGCGAGCGGCTCCGCGCGGCCGGCGTCGAAACCTGCTGAGGCACGGATCACCGCGCCGCCGTGCACGCCGCAATCTTTTATCCCGAACGAAGCTGGCTGCGTGTACCCGAGGCCGCCTCAGCTCTGCTGGCGTATCGTCAGCGCACCGGGACACGCGGATACGACGAGCGTCCGGCCCGCCGCGATGACCTCCCCGTCGATCTGCCGCGGCAGTTCGGCGTCGGCGCTGATCTCCACGCGCCGCGCCTGGAAGCGTTCCAGCTGCCGGTCCTGGCGCCGGCTGCGGGTCAGGATCCGGCCCGCCACGCGCGGCCAGCCGAGCGCGCCCGAGGGCGCGAGAATCCCCACGTCGAGCCGCCCGTCGTCCACTTTGGCCTCGGGCAGCAGCACGAAGCCCCCGGGCAGCAGGCCCGCGTTCCCGACCACCACGCACCGCGTGCGCCGGGGCAGCGGCTCGCCGCCGTCCAGGCGCACCGTGAACCTGTGCGCCGGCCAGGCCAGGTGCGTGACGCCCGACACAGCGTAGGCGGCCCAGCCGAGCCTGCGCTTGCTCCGCCGGCCTGCCGCGCCGACCACGGCCGCGTCCAGGCCGATTCCGGCCATGGCCACGAAGCTGATCGCACCCCCCGGCTCGCCCAGGTCCGCCCTGGCCAGGTCGATCCGGCGGTCTGCGCCGCGGAACCCGGCCTCGATCGCGCGGTCAGACCCGGCCGGGATCCCCAGCGCCCGCGCGGTCAGGTTCGCGGTGCCGAGCGGCACGATCGCCAGCGGTATCCCGGTGCCGGCCAGAGCCTGCGCGCAGGCCCGCACGGTGCCGTCGCCGCCCGCCGCGAACACCAGACGGGTCCCGTCGGCCACCGCCTGGCGCGCCAGCCGCAGGCCGTCCTCGGCCGCGGTCGTCTCCGCGAACACCGGTTCCCAGCCACGCGCTTGCGCCGTCTCCCGGCAGCGTCGCAGGAGTCCGCGCGGATCGCGGACCAGCGTCCGGTTGACCACGAACGTGACGGACGGCATGGTCCATTGTGCGCAATCTGTCCATCCGCCAAGGCAGCGGAGCCTAGTGGCCCGGCAGGTGCCAGCGGTAGGGCGCGACCAGCCGCTTCACCGACTCCGGTCCCCACGAGCCGGACGCGTACGGCTCAACCGCCGGCGGATGGTCGAGCAACGGCGCCGAGATCTCCCACAGTCGCTCGATCCCTTGCGAGCTGGTGAACAGCGTCTGGTCGCCGAGCATGGCCAGCAGCAGGAGGCGCTCATAGCCTTCGAGCGCGTTCGCCGAGGCGAACGAGTCCTGGTAACTGAAGGTCATCGTGGCATGGCCCAGGGCCAGTTCAGGGCCGGGGACCTTGGCCAGGAACTCCGTGGTGATCGACCCCGGGTCGGCGAAATCGATGACGATCTCGTTGCACCGGCCGGTCGGAATGTCCCTGCGGTGCACGCGGAACATCCGGGTCGGCGGCTCGTGAAAGCCGATCGTCACGACCTGCCGGCTGGCTCCCATGGCCTTGCCCGACCGCAGGAAGAACGGCACTCCGTGCCAGCGCCAGTTGTCCACCTCGGCCCGGACCGCGACCATGGTCTCGGTTTGCGAGTCGGCCGCCACCCCGGGCTCGGAGCGGTACCCGTCATACTGCCCGCGGACCACGTGCCGCACGTCGAGCGGCCGCAGCGCCTGGTAGACCTTGAGCTTCTCGTCCCGCAGCGGCCCGGCGCTCAGCGATACAGGCGGTTCCATGGCCACGAACCCCAGCACCTGGAACAGGTGGGTGACGATCATGTCCCGGTAGGCGCCGGTCGCGTCGTAGAACGCGGCCCGCCCCTCGATCGACAGCGTTTCCGGCACGTCGATCTGCACGTAGTGGATGTGCGAGCGGTTCCAGACCGGCTCGAACAGCCCGTTCGCGAACCTGAACGCGAGGATGTTGTCGACCGACTCCTTGCCCAGGAAGTGGTCGATCCGAAACACCTGCGACTCGTCGAAGACCGCGTGCACCGCCTGGTTCAGCCTGCGTGCCGAGTCCAGGTCGGTGCCGAACGGCTTCTCGATGATGACCCGGGCGCCCTTGGCGAGACCGGATTCGCCGAGGAGTTGGACCACCGTGGTGAAAGCGACCGGCGGTACCGCCAGGTGGTAGAGCCGGCCCGGCGTCCCGCCGATCTCCTTCTCGGCCCGCTGGACCGCTGCGACCAGTTCGTCGGCGTTACCCGGCCCGGCGGCCGCGAACGACAGGTTCTTCACGAAGTCGGACCAGAGCGGGTCGTCGGGCTTGGTGATGCAGAACTCGGCGCATGATTGCCGGGCGTGCTCCCGGAACTGCTCGTCGGTCATGGCCGAGGCAGGCGGTGCCGTGCCGATCAGGCGGAACTCCTTCGGCAGCAGGCGGGCCGCGTACAGATGGAACCACCCGGGGAGCAACTTGCGCTTGGCCAGGTCTCCGGTGGCACCGAACAGCACGATGACGTGGTTGTCCGGCCGCGTCGACCGGTCCGAATCGTTGCTCACGGCGGGTTATGCCTTCTTCTCCGCGTGCCCGCCGAACTCCGAGCGCATCGCGGACAAGACCTTGTCGGCGAACATGCCCAGGTTCCTGGACTCGAACCGCTCGTACAGCGAGGCGGCGATGACCGAGGCGGGCACGCCCTCGTCCACCGCGGCCAGCACCGTCCACCGGCCCTCGCCGGAATCCGACACCCGGCCGGTGAAGTCGGCCAGATCGGGCGACCTGGCGAAGGCGGCCGCGGTCAGGTCGACCAGCCACGAACTGATCACCGATCCGCGGCGCCACACCTCGGCGACCTGGCCGGGGTCGATCGTGTACTGGTACGCCCAGGCGTCGCGCAGCGGCGCGGTCTCCGCGTCGATCTCCTCCATGTGCCGACCCACGTCCGCGTGCTTGATGATCGACAGGCCCTCGGCGATCGCGGCCATCATGCCGTACTCCACGCCGTTGTGCACCATCTTGACGAAGTGCCCGGCTCCGTTCGGCCCGCAGTGCAGGTAACCCTGCTCGGCCGTTCCCCCCGGTTGCAGCCCCGGCGTGGGCTCCACGGTGCCCTTGCCCGGCGCGATGCTCTTGAATATCGGGTCCAGGCGCCGGACCGGCTCGTCTTCGCCGCCGATCATCAGGCAGTAGCCCCGGTCCAGGCCCCACACGCCGCCGCTGGTGCCGCAGTCGATGTAGTGCAGGCCGTCCCGCTGGAGGTCTTTGGCGCGGGTGATGTCGTCGCGGTAGTACGAGTTTCCGCCGTCGATCACGATGTCATCCGGGTCGAGCAGCGGCCGCAGCTCAGTCAGGGTCGGCTCGACGACCCCGGCCGGGATCATGATCCAGATGTTCCGCGGCTTGTCCAGCTTGGCCACGAAGTCGGGGTAGGTTTCCGCGCCTACCGCGCCCTCGGCCTCCAGCGACTTGACCACGTCGGGATCGCGGTCGTAGCCGACGCAGCGGTGGCCGTCGCGCAGCAGCCGGCGGACGAGGTTAGCGCCCATCCGGCCGAGTCCTATCATGCCGAGCTGCATCGGCCTGTCAGTTGGCATGGCTGTCAGTCCTCCCTGGTGTCAGCGCGCCTTGAGCTCGCGGTACCTGCGGATAAGCGCGTTAGTGGACGAGTCGTGGTCAAGCGCTGGTTCCGCGGCGCTGGTCAGCTCGGGGATGATCTTCACCGCGAGCACCTTCCCCAGCTCCACTCCCCACTGGTCGAACGAATCGATGTCCCAGATGGCTCCCTGGGTGAAGACGCTGTGCTCGTAGAGCGCTACCAGCGTGCCGAGCAGCCGCGGCGTGAGGATCTCGGCGAGCAGCACGTTGCTCGGCCGGTTGCCTTCCATCACGCGGTGCGGCACCACGTGCTCCGGCGTGCCCTCGGCGCGGACCTCCGCCTCGGTCTTGCCGAACGCCAGCGCCTGTGCCTGCGCGAACACGTTGGAGGACAGGATGTCGTGATGGTCGCCGAGCGGGTTCAGCGTCTTGCCGAAGCCGATCAGGTCCACCGGGATCATCGTGGTCCCCTGGTGGATGAGCTGGTAGAAGCTGTGCTGGCCGTTGGTGCCGGGCTCGCCCCAGAAGACCGCGCCGGTGTCGTAGTCCACCCTGTCCCCGGCCAGCGTGACGTGCTTGCCGTTGGACTCCATGGTGAGCTGCTGCAGGTAGGCGGGGAACCGCTTCAGGTACTGCTCGTACGGCATGACGCCGTACGTCTGCAGGCCGAAGAAGTCGCGGTACCAGACCGCGAGCAGGCCCATCAGCACGGGCAGGTTCCGCTCCAGCGGGGCGGTACGGAAGTGCTCGTCCATCTCGTGGAACCCGGCCAGCATCTCGCCGAACCGCTCCGGCCCGATCGCCACCATCGTGGACAGGCCGATCGCCGAGTCCATCGAGTACCGGCCCCCGACCCAGTCCCAGAACTCGAACATGTTCGCCACGTCGATGCCGAACTTCGCGACCCGCTCGGCGTTCGTGGACACCGCGACGAAGTGCTTGGCCACGGCCGCCTCGCTGCCGAGCTCGCCGACGATCCAGTCCCGTGCCGAGGTGGCGTTGGTCAGCGTCTCCAGCGTGCCGAACGTCTTGGACGAGATGATGAACAGCGTCTCATCCGCGCTCAGGTCGCGGGTGGCCTCGACGAAGTCGGTCGAGTCCACGTTGGACACGAACCGGAACGTGATGTCCCGCGCCGTGTAGTACCGCAGCGCCTCGTACGCCATTACCGGGCCCAGGTCGGAGCCGCCGATCCCGACGTTGATGACGTTCCGGATCGGCTTGCCGGTGTAACCCTTCCAGTCCCCGGACCTGACCCGGTTCGCGAAGTCCGCCATCCGGCCCAGCACCTCGTGGACCTGCCGGACCACGTCGGTGCCGTCCACGACCAGCGACTCTGACGCCGGCATGCGGAGCGCGACGTGCAGCACCGGGCGGTCTTCTGACACGTTGATGCGGTCGCCGCGGAACATCGCCGCCCGCCGTTCCGGCACCCCGGATTCCTCAGCCAGCTCGACCAGCAGCCGCATGGTCTCGTCGGTGACCCGGTTCTTGGAGTAGTCCAGGTACAGCCCTGCCGCCTCCGCGCGCAGCCGCTCGCCTCGTCCCGGATCCGCGGCGAACAGCTCCCGCAGGTGGCGCCCGGCGATCTCCGCGTGGTGCCGCTTGAGCGCCTGCCACGCCTTACGCTCCGGCAGAGGTGTGACCGCCATGTGCCGCCTCCTCG
>JASHVM010000587.1:0-20150 GCA_030044595.1 Streptosporangiaceae bacterium | reverse complement strand
CGGCCTGCGCGCGGTAGCACAGGAAGAACGCGTCCTTGCGGATGACGGTCCCCGCGCCGACGGTGAGCAGGTCGGTGCACACCGGCACCTGCCGGGAGAAGATCACGGCTCCCCGCCCGATCTTGGCGCCGAGCGCCCTGAGGTACAGCACGTAGAGCGGCGAGCCGATGGTCATCAGCGCCAGCGGGTTGGACCGGACCAGCGTCTTGACGACCCAGAAGCGGACGTAGCCCAGGCTCCAGATGCGGATCTGCTGCGGCTTCCACCGGCCGATCAGCACCCATTTCGCCGCGATCGGGAGGGCGCACAGCAGGATGAATACAGTACCGCCGAACACGACCGACCGCAGGTAGACGTCGACCCAGCCCGAACTGGCCGAGATCCACTCATACGCTCGGGCGCCGAGCAGCGCGGCTACCCAGGCGTACCCGAGGAACGACAGCAGCTGGAGCGTCCCGCACAAGACGTACTCTCGCGTGCTGGCTGACGCCGCCTCCTGGGTCGGCGCCGGGACCGGCGATGCCGCCAAGGCGGGCGGGGCGTCCGCGAACGCCGTGGCCAGCTCCTGGATCGTGGGATGCCGGTAGATGTCCTTCATCGACACCGACGGCAGGTCCTCCCGTTTTCTCACCCGGGCACAGAAATGGGCCATCACCAGCGAGTCGGCGCCCAGGTCCTCGAAGAAGTGGCTAGCGACCGGCACCTGCTCCACGCCGAGCAGGTCAGCCAGCACCTCGGCCAGGATCCTCTCGGTGCCGGTCGCCGGGTCGGCGGTCAAGGCGTCAGCCGGAATTCCCGTCACGTGAGCTCCCCCGAATCAGAAGGCCACCGGGTGACCGGCTTGAACAGGCGCGTCAAAATCGCTCCGACGATGGTCGCCATCGGCGAGCACGTCCGGGCCGTAGATAGCGCGGAGCCAGTTGGCCTGGTAGAGCGTGTCGAGGTAGCGCTCGCCGAGGTCCGGGGCGATGGCCACGGCGGTGACGCCGCTCGTGTCGTGCCGCGCCAGCCAGCCCATCGCGCCGGCGACCACCGTGCCGGTGGAGCCGCCGAACAGGAATCCGTGCCGGGCCAGGTGATGACAGGCCCGGATGGTGTCCACTTCCTCGACGCGTATCACCTCGTCCACGTAGGACTCATCGAGCAACGGCGGGCGGATGGTCGCGCCCAGGCCGGGGATCATCCGGCGGCCCGGGACGCCGCCGAAGGCCACCGAGCCGACGCTGTCCACCGCGATCACCCGCACCGGCCGGTGCCACTCCCGGAAGTAGCGCGCGCACCCCATCAGGGTCCCTGTGGTACCAGCCCCGACGAACAGCACGTCCAGCCGCGGGAACTCGCGGCCGATGGCCGGCGCCGTCGTCCGGTAGTGCGCCATCCAGTTACCCGGGTTGGCGTACTGGTTGAGCCACACGTACCGGTCGTCGGACGCGCACAGCGCCCGGACGTAATCGATCCGCGCGCCGAGGAAGCCCCCGCTGGCATCCGGCTCGATGATGACGTGTACGCGGCTGCCCAGCGCCTCCATCAGCAGCCTGGTCGCCAAGTTGCAGCGCGGGTCCGTCACGCACAAGAACCGATAGCCCTTGCTCGCCGAGATCACGCTCAGCGCCACGCCAAGGTTTCCTGACGAGGACTCCACCAGGATCGACCCCGACCTCAGAACTCCTTCCCGTTCGGCGGCCTCTACCATCTCGGTCGCGGCTTTCAGCTTGATCGATCCGGCGAAGTTGAAGCCCTCGCACTTCAGGAACAGCGAACGCCCGAAAGTCGGCCGGAGGTCTATGTATAGCTCGTCCTCGTTGAACGCCTGCGGGACGGATATGACTGACACGATGTCACCCCGATCGTCAGTGAAGCGACGTGCACATGCCGGGCGAGGGTGGACGCTCTTCATGGATGCGGCTCCGGTGCCCGACCTGACCGTCCGCGCCTACCTGAGCCCGGGACACCCGGCTGTCGTCCCCGGCCGGGTTTTCCGGGCGTTGTGGCCTCTACAGTAAGGATCGAATCGTTTCATCCCCGTCTGAGGTAGGACGCGCCTACCCAGGCGGACACGCATCCCTAAGGGAATTGTTGCCGCATTCCACGTAAAGCTCCCTCTCCCAACCATAGATACGGATATCGCCCCCGTCCGGTTCCAACAACTAGCACGAAAATTGCACACCTCAGGTCAGGAACACAGGGGCCGGGATGGGTGACGCACTAAACACCAAGGCCAGACATCGGACGCGCGACCCGTTTGATGTTGACCAGGTTGGTGTACGTCGCGTTGCCGGCCGTCGAGGTGCGCCCGCAGGTTCCGCAGCCGAGCGCGAGCGACGGGGTCAGTCCGATTCCCACCTCCCCGAACGGGCCGCAAATCCCGGCTGCATCTGGCGCTTCGTTACGGCCTGCGCGACGATGGGCCCATGCGACACGAAAGCTGCGTCACCTCATTGTCCTGGATCCCGTCCGAGGCGATAACCGAAGCCGTCCCCCGGGCGGCATTCGACGTCGGATTCGCTCATTACGACGAGCCGCCGCCCGCTGAACTCGGCGACGGCGATATCGAGCAGCTGCGAGCCGCGGATCGGTTCCGCTTTGCCAACGTCTTGCGGGCCTGGATAGACGTCGACGACTCGGGCCGGATCTCCGGCTCCGGCTACTACGACGACAGCCGGGGCCTGATCGGCTTCACCACCGTCACGTTGGGCGGGCTGCATCACAGGTTCCAGGCGGTCCAGTTTCCCGATCTCCGGCGGGACCCGGAACGCGGGGAGGGATGGGTGCGGTTCGCCCAGACCACCGGCGGCCGGACCGGGGTGCCGGCGCCCCGCCGGGTCCGGCGGCGGCCGTTCGTCCAGTGGCAAGCCCCCACGGCCTGGACGACGCTATCGCTCACCTTGCACGCTGACGGTCACGCCGACTTCGACATGGCCGGGGCGAGCCGGTTTCCGAGGCACTGGCTCTACGACCGTGACGGCCAGCTGAGGCGCAAGTCCGGGCTGATCGATTTCAAGGACTGGTACACCAAGTCGTTCGGCCGTCACACCCCGTGGGGTGACCGGGATTCGCCGGCGCTGGTCACCCAGGTCGAGACCGCGCTGGAGCAAGCGCTATCGCGGCAACTGATGCGCGGCGGGAGCAAGCCGTCCATCAGCAATATCCCGTCCGGCGCGATCCTGGTCCGGCAGGGAGAGCCCGGCACCGACGTCTACCTGATCCTCGACGGCGTGATCCGGGTCGAGCATGACGGCGAGCGGCTGGCCGAGTACGGACCGGGAGCCCTGCTCGGGGAGCGGGCCCACCTGGAGCAGGGCACCCGCACCTCCACGCTGGTGGCCGTCACGCCGACCAGGGTGGCGGCGGTGGACGCCCGGCAGCTGGAACGCTCCGCCCTGGAGGAACTATCCGAGGGTCACCGCCGCGAAGACGCTCGCTAGGCTGCGTCACAGGTAGCCGTGTTCGCGCGCCGCCTCGATGGCGAGGCGGAGCAGGTCCGCCGCCTTGGCCCCCTGATCCTCGCCCCACGCCTGAACGGCGGCGTCGACCGTGATACGGACCGCTTCGTGCGGCGGCTGCTGCGGCGGGAGCAGCATTCCGCGGGCGTATTCGATCGCTTCGGCCACGCGCCCCGAAGCCAGGGCCACGGCCGCTAGCGGCCACAGCGCCATCCAGTCGAACCAGTAGCGGACGGGAAGCCCCCTCCACATGCCAAGAGCGGCCTGCGCGTCCGCCGCCGCCCGGTCCCCGTCGCCCGAGCGCCAGGCCACCCAGGCGCGGTTGGCGATGGCCATGGCCTCGTACTCCGGGAGCGAGGCCTCGCGTGCCTGTTCGATCACCGGGCCGATGGCCTGCCGCACCTCGTCGACGTCGCCGCGCATCCGCGCGGCCACCATCAGGTAGGTGAGCGACCGCGACCGGAGCGCCGCATCGCCGCTCTGCTCGGCGTCCTGGAGGGTTCCCCGCAGCATTTCCGTTGCCTCATCCAGGTCACCGTGCCAGAGCAACGTGAACCCGAGGTTGAACCCGGCCCACCCCAGGAGCGCGGGATCGGCCTCCTGGGCTCCGGCGTAGCCGGCCCGCGCGAACTCGACGTTCTCCTCGGCCGCGCCGTACCGGTCACGGCGCAAAGACAATCCAGCGAGGCTGAGGTAGAAGCTCTTGCGCTGCTCGGCGGATCCGTGCTCCTCGACGAACGGGCGGAGCCGCTCGATAAGCCGGGTGTACCCCTCCCGGTCGTTGAGCCAGTACAGCACCCCCATCCGCTGTTCCTGGATAGTGAACCAGGACGACATCCACTCCGGCTCATCGGAGGGGGATCCGAGCGCCTGCTCGGCCAGGTCGCACTGCGTGAGTGCCTCCCGGTAGCGGTGCGCGCCGTTGTCCGCCTCGCTGCACAGGACGTGCAAGTGAGCGCGGCCGAACGGGCTGGAGGCCATGATCAGGCCCTTCTGGTAGGCCTCGATGGCCTCGTCGTAACGGCTCAGCCGGACCAGGACCTTGCCGAGGCTTTCGCAGATGGCGCTGTACGGGTCCAGGTCCGGGGTGCCGCCGAGGGCCTCGACCAGGCTAATGGCCTGGCGGTACCGCGCGATCGCCTCCTCGTTGGCGTACCGTTCCTTGGCCCGGTCCCCGGCGACGGCCAGGTGCGGGATCGCCCGTTCGGGCTGGGCGCTGTGAGCGTAGTGATAGCCGAGCAACTCCGAATACTCGAAGCGCTGGTCCGCCCGAGAGGTCTCGAGGATGGAGCCGACGCGTCCGTGCAGGTCCCTGCGGTACGCTTCCAGCATGCCGTCGTAGGCGACGTCGCGGGTCAGCGCGTGCTTGAACATGAACGTGCGGTCAGCCGGCCCGGGCCGCTCCCGGAGGAACTCCAGTCCTTTCAGCTGTTGCAGCTGAGCTTCCAGCGGCACCGCGCCGTCCCAGACCTCCTCGGCCAGGTCGAGGGAGAATTCCCGGCCGAGCACCGCGGCGAGCTGGATGGCCGCCTTCTGGTCAGCGGTCAGCCGGTCGATCCTGGCCGCCAGCACCTGCTGCACCGTCTCCGGAACGCTCGCGTCCGCTCCGCCGCCGGACTGCTCGCGGGCGGCCCGGGCCAGCTCCTCGAGGAAGAACGGGTTACCTTCCCCGCGGGTGGCGATCGCCGTGGTCTCGGCCAGGTCGCCGCCCAGTATCGAGGCCACGATGCGCTTGCTGGCCGGGGCTGACAAGGGCCGTAGCGCCAGCTGGGACGCGAAGGACTTGCCGATCCAGGGCGGCGAGTAACCGGGCCGGTAGGTGACCAGCAGCAGGACCGGGACCGACTGCAGGTCGTTGGTGAACTCGGCCAGGAAGTCCTGCGAGGTCTGGTCGATCCAGTGCAGGTCCTCGATCAGCACCACCAGGGGACGCTGCCCCGCCTCCGCCATGAGCAGCCTGCGCAGCGCCCAGAACGTGCGGGCCCGGATGACCTCCGCGTCCAGTTGCGCCAGCGCCGGGTCGCCCGCCTTCAGGCCGAACGCGTGCTGCAAGTACCGGGCCAGGGAAATGTCGAGCTCGAGCGCCTTGATCCTCAGCTCGATCTTGGCCGCGACCGCATCGGCCGCGTCATCGGCGGTGATCCCGCAGGCCTGGCGCACCACCTCAAACAGCGGCAGGTACGGGATACCGGCCCCGTAGGACAGGCAGCGGCCGACCAGCACGCCCGCGCGGGGCTCGGCTAGCTGGCGGAACTCCCAGGCGAGCCGGGACTTGCCCAGGCCCGGGTCGCCGACCAGGCCGACCACCTGACCCTCGCCGCTGGCCGCCTCGTCCAGTGCCCGGCTCAGCTCGGCCAGCTCGATGTCCCGGCCGGTGAACGGGGACAGCTCGTCACCCGCGGCGACCGGCGCCGTGCGTGCCGCTGGGCCGAGCACCCGCAGCGGGCGGACCGTCCGCTCCTTGACCTGGACCGGCGGCACCTCCTCCAGCTTGAAGTACCGGCGCACCAGGCGCGCGGTCCGCTGGCTGACCAGCACCGCGCCCGGATCGGCCGCGGCCTGCAGCCGCGCGGCCAGCACGGTGGTGTCGCCGAACGCGGTGTAGTCCACCCGCAGGTCATCGCCGATCGTCCCCACCACGACCAGGCCGCTGTTGATCCCTATCCTGATCCGCACCTCCGTGCGCGCCCCGATGCCGAGCGCGGCCAGCACCGCGCGCCGGGCGTGATCCTCGTGCGCGATCGGAGCCCCGAACAGCGCCATGAACCCGTCGCCGAGGAACTGGTTGATGGTGCCCTCGTACCGGTGCACCTCGGCCAGCGCGGCCTGGAAGAAACGGTCCACCACCTGGTGGAAGTCCTCCGGCCCCAGCCGCACGGCCAGGTCGCTGGACTGGACGATGTCGCAGAACAGCACCGTGACCTGCTTGCGCTCGCCCTCAATGGCGCCGCGGACGGCCAGGATCTGCTCGGTGATATGCCGCGGCGTGTAGCTGGCGGGCGCCTGCGCCGGCGCGCCGGCCAGCGCGCGGCCGCAGTCGGAACAAAACCGGGCTTCCGGCGGATGCAGCGCGCCGCAGGCCGCGCACGAAACACTCAGCTGCGCGCCGCACTGCGAGCAGAACCGCGCCTCACCCGGATTGTCGTGGCCGCACCCAGGGCACCGCACAGGCGATCACCCCCTGGGCCTCAGTGGGACCTGACCAGGATAACTTAGCTGCCGCTTCGGTGTTAGGTTTGCCTATCGTGCACCGGACGAGCCGACCCGATCGGTGATGAGCACCGCTCAGGAGGTTCTGCCGACCCGAAGGGTCCGGGTCACCGCGTCGTACCGGGCGCTGTTCGCCGAGCCGGTGCTGCGCCGCCTGGCGGTCGCGGATGTCTGCGCGCGGCTGCCGCAAGGCATGGTCAGCGTCACCCTGTTGCTGGTGGCGGCTCAGCAGGCCTCGATGACTGTCGCGGGCCTGGTCGTGGCCGGCTACACGCTGGGCCAGGCCGTGACGGGCCCGCTGCGGGGCAGGCTGGCGGACCGGCGCGGGCTGGCCCCGGTGGCGGCGATCTGTACCGCCGGCTATTCGCTATGTTTCCTGGCCTTGCTGGCCAGCTCACAGCTACGTGCACCGGCTGGGCTGCTGATCGGCGCCGCGACCCTGGCCGGCCTGGTCAACCCGCCGCTCAGCCCGGGCATGCGCAGCCTCTGGTCGGCGCGCGCGGGCACCCGGCTCCGGCCGACCGCCTTCGCGCTGGACGCCGCGGTATTCGACCTGGCCTACATCACCGGCCCCGTGCTCGCCAGCGGCCTGGCGACCGGCATCGCCCCGGCCGCGGCCGTGGCCCTGCTGCTCGCCCTGACCGGCGCCGCGGTGGTCATCATCGGCGTGCACTCGCGCCGGCCGCGGCCAGCGCAAGAAAAGCGCTCGCTGATGGGGCCGCTGCGCTCGGCCGCGCTCCGCGAGCTGCTGGTTACCGCGGCTCTCACCAACGCCGCCCTCAGCGCGACCGAGGTGGCGCTCATCGCGTACGCCCGCCATCACCATGCCCTGTGGGCGTCGGGCCCGCTGCTGGCGGGGGTCTCGATCGGCAGTATCGCGGGCAGTCTGCTGCTCGGCGCCCGAGCGTCCCGAGTTGCCGACGGCCGATTGCCCCGCCTGCTGGTCGGGTACACCGCCGGGCTCGTGGTGCTGACCGCCGCCAGCCTGTTTGCCCCGCTGCTCGCCGTCGCCGCGCCGCTGGCCGGCCTGTGCCTCGGCCCCACCCTGGCCACCTTGTTCGGCGCGGCGGCCGGCGCCGCGCCGCGCGGCAGCGGGACCGAGACGCAGGCCTGGGTCAACTCGATCATGAACGGCGGCGCCGCCGGCGGAGCCGCTCTGGCCGGGTTCTCCGCCGGCCGGCCCGTCTTCGCCCTCGCCCTGGCCGCCGCGATCGCGGCCGCGGCGGCCGTCACCGCCGTTGTTTCCGCCGCCAAGGGCCGCAAGCGGGGACGGGGTGCGCGCACCACGGCCCGTTCGGGGTAAAAGACGGACGGAACCGGGGCGAGGCGATACCTGGGCCGCGTGCCCGGCCCGCGCGGAGGTCAGGCGTTGAGCGCTCGGACACCCCATGGTTGTGCATGAAGGACGGTCGTGCTCTCATGCACTTGTGGATCCTGCCTTGACTCCGGCCAGCGCGAACCGGGCCTCGCCGCTGCCGCAGGCCGCGGCCGAGGCCCTCGAGGCGCTGGAACGCCAGGTGCTGTGGCTGTCCACGGCGATCATCCACCACGCGAACCGGGTCAGGCCCAATCCCGGGGGCCTGAAGGTAGGCGGGCATCAGGCGTCGTCCGCGTCGATGGTCTCGATCATGACCGCGCTGTGGTTCGGGCATCTGCGCGCGGAGGATCGGGTCTCGGTCAAGCCCCACGCCTCGCCCGTCCTGCACGCCATTAACTACCTGCTGGGGGAACTGGACGAACGGTACCTGACCACGCTCCGCGCGTTCGCCGGCCTGCAGAGCTACCCCAGCCGGATCAAGGACCCCGATCCGGTGGACTACTCGACCGGATCTGTCGGCATCGGCGCGACCGCCCCGATCTGGGGCGCGGTGGCCCGCCGGTACCTCGGCCGCTTCGCCGAGGTCTCCGCCGGGGCCGATGGACCTGGTCGCCAGTACTCGCTGCTGGGCGACGCCGAGCTGGATGAGGGCGCGGTGTGGGAGGCCATCGTCGATCCCGGCGTGGCCGAGCTGGGCGAGATCGTGTGGGTGGTAGACGTGAACCGGCAGTCGCTGGACCGCGTCGTGCCCCTCATCACCGCCGACCGGCTGCGCGGGATGTTCACCGCGGCCGGCTGGCAGGTCATCACGCTGAAATACGGCCGGCTGCTCGAGGAGCTGTTCGCCCGGCCCGGCGGGAACGCGCTGCGGCACCGGATCGACGCCATGGCCAATGCGGAGTACCAGCGGCTGCTCCGCTGCGACGCCGACGAGCTCCGCCGCAGGCTGCCCGGCGGAGACGAGTCGATCGCCGGGCTCGTCGCCGGGCTGGACGACGCGGCCCTGGCCAGGGCGGTCCGCAACCTGGGCGGGCATGATCAGGGTTCGCTAAACGAGGCGTACGCGGTCATCGACGATGACCGCCCCACCCTGATCCTGGCCTACACGATCAAGGGCTACGGCCTGCCCATCGAGGGCCATCCGCAGAACCATTCCGCGCTGCTGACCAGCGAACAGATGCGGGCGCTCGCGGCCCAGCTGGGCGCGGACGCCGATCAGCCGTGGCGCCGCCCGGCCGACGACAGCGCGGCGGCCCGGCTGTGCGCCGAGACGGCCCAGCGGCTCAAGCGGCCGTCGGTAGCAAGGCATGCTCCGCCCCGAGTTCCCCAGGACTTCGGCCGAACCCCGACCGGGGTGGCGACGACCCAGGCGGCGCTGGGCCGGGCACTGCTGGACCTCAGCCGCGAAGCGCCGGAGGCGGCCCGGCGGGTAGTGACGGTGAGCCCGGACGTCAGCTCGAGCACGAACCTGGGCGGCTGGGTGAACAAGGTCGGCGTGTGGTCGGCCCGCGAGCGGACAGACTGGTTCGCCGACGACGCCGAGACCATCCTGCACTGGCGGGAGAAGCCGACCGGGCAGCACGTCGAGCTCGGCATCGCCGAAACCAACCTGGTCGGACTGCTCGGCGAGCTCGGCGCCACGTGGAGTCGCTGGGGGCAGCCGCTGCTGCCGATCGGGGTGCTGTACGACCCGTTCGTGGAGCGGGCGCTCGAGCCGTGGTCGTTCGGCATCTACGCGGGCGGCCAGTCGATCCTGGTCGGCACGCCGTCCGGTGTCTCGCTCGCGCCTGAAGGCGGCGCGCATCAATCCATCACCACTCCGTCCATCGGGATCGAGCAGCCGGGCTGCATCAGCTACGAGCCCGCGTTCGCCGTGGACACCGAATGGTGCCTGCTGGCCAGCCTGGCCCGGCTGGGTCGCCAAGACGGCCGTTCGGCCTACCTGCGCCTGTCCACCCGCCCGGTCAGCCAGAAGCTCGCCGACGTGCCCGCCGATCCCGCTGCCCGGGAGCGGCGGCGCCGGCAGGTCGTCGCGGGCGCGTACCCGCTGCGCCGCGTACCGCGGCCGGCGGTCACCATCGCCGCGATGGGCGCGGTGATGCCCGAGGCGCTGGCCGCTGCCGAACGGCTCTCGGAACTCGGGACGCCCGCCGACGCGGTCTGCGTCACCAGCCCCGGCCTGCTGTTCCGGGCGCTGCGCGTCCGGCAGGGTCATGAGTCCCCGGTCGCGGAGTCCTGGATCCTCGACCAGGCGTTCCCCGCGGCCCGGGCCACGCCGCTGCTGACCGTCCTGGACGGGCACCCGCACACGCTGGCCTTCCTGGCCACGATCAACCGGGTGCCGCACGCCGCCCTCGGCGTCGCCCAGTTCGGCCAGTCCGGGTCGATCGAGGATCTCTACCGTTACAACGGCATCGACACCGACAGCATCATCCGCGCCGCCCTCGACCTCATCCCCTAGGGACCTGCTTGCCGGTGACCTGAGCTCGGATGAAGGCCCCGATTCGGTCGTTCAGCTCATCGATGCGGTTGAAGCCGCCGTGGCTGCCGGGGACGATGGCGACCTCCGCGTGCGGCATGACGCTGCCCCGGGCGCGGGCCTCCGCCGGGGTGAGCATGGCGCTGCGCGCGCCGCTGATCAGCAGGACCGGCACGGTGATCGCGCGGAGTTCCTCGTCGGTGAGGACGCCAGGGAACTTCGGCTCCATCCGGTAGCCACGGGCTCCTGCCCACATCAGCGTCATGAGCTCGGGCTGCAGCATGGCGGGGCTGTCCAGCCACCGGGCGAGGCGGCGGCGCAGCGGCATCGGGGTCAGGCTGGCCAGGCCGCTGACCGTGAACCACAACCAGAAGCGGGCGTCGAGCTTGGTGAGCCCGGCGGGGTCGAGCAACGTGATGGAGGCGACCCGCGCGGGCGCGCGGATCGCCTGGTTCATGGCGACCCAGCCGCCGTAGGACAGCCCGACCAGGTGCGCCGGGCGGTCGCTGAGCTGGGCGAGCAGCTCGTCAAGCCAGGCCGCGCAGGAGGCCGGGGGAGTGAGCGGGGCGCGCAGGATACTGGGGTTGGGATCGCCGGGCATGTCGATCCCGTACACCGGGCCGTCCTTGGCTAGCGCCGCCACGTGCGGGTACCAGCCCGAGGCGTTGAACCCGGCGCCGGTGAGCAGCACGACCGGCGGCCCGTCGGGGTGCGGCCGGTAGGCGTGCACGCGCGTGGTGGCGGTGGCCGTCTCGATGTCGAACTCTTCGCGGGGCTGCGGCCAGAGCGCAAAGGCCCGCTCGTACGCGGCCATGAACTTCTGCCGCGCCGCATCGCTTACCCACGATCCCACGTCGGCCTTGGGTGCCAGCACGTCCCGCCTCCTCACGGCTAGGCCCGCCATCTTTATGATACGAAAGTATCATTAACGGGTCGGGCGGGCAACGAGGGGTACGGTAAGCGGGTGCCGAAGCGGGTCGATCACGAGGAACGGCGGCGGCAGATCGCGGACGCGCTGCTGCGGACGGCCGCCGAGCGCGGGCTGCACGCCACCGGGATGCGCGAGGTCGCGGCCGAAGCGGGCGTGTCCCTGCGGCTGGTCCAGTACTACTTCGGGACCAAGGAAGAGCTCCTGCTGGCCGCCATGCAGTACCTGGCGGCCGGGTTCGCCGAGCGGGGCCTGGCGCGGATCAGGCGGATGAAAGAGACGGGAAGCCCGGCCAGCCCGCGCGACGTCATCGCGGCGATCCTGACCGAGGCGCTGCCCGCCGACGACGAGCGGCGCACTTTCACCGTCCTCTACACGGCCTACTTCGCGCTCTCGCTGACCGATCCGGCGTTGGCGATCGCGCCCCTGGTCAAGAACTCCGGCGCCGTGATCGACGTGGTCGCCGCCCAGCTGCGAGCCGCCCAGGCCGCCGGCCAGACGCCCGCCCACCTGGACCCGGACCTGGAGGCCCTCAGCCTGCTGGCCTTGTCGGCGGGCCTGGGCACGAGCGTCCTAGGCGGCCAGTCCTCGGTCGAGCAAGCTCAAGCCGTCATCGACTACCACCTGTACCGCCTGTTCCCCGCATCTCGGCCAGCGTTACGCCGGCAGTCCGGCGCCGGAGTCGCAAAGATGGGCCAGCCGGCGCCGTCGCGGAATGCGTTCACCACGGCTAGCCTGCGGGTGCGTGGCACAGTGACGCTATGAACGCATCTCGCGTAACCGAAGAGATGGTGACTCGCGCATCGCGCGTGCTGTGGACCGAGGTCAGCCCCGAATACCAGGCCGACCCCCGCGACTTCAGCGACGCTGACATCGCGGCCGGGAAGCTGCGCGAGGCCGACGACACAGATGTCGCGGAGAACCGGGCCATCGTCAGGCGCGTCCTGGAGGCGGCGCTCCAGCACACCGTGGACGAGCAGCTGCTTGAGAAGATCCGCGTCCGCCCCGGCGACACTGGCCAGGGCCGTGTCATCGCCACCCACCCGGACGACGGGACTTTTGCCGCGACGGAGATCGCGTTCCCGGCCGGGCAAGCCGTGACGCTCGCCCTGATCATCACCGCGTTCGAGCACAGCAACCGCCCCGGGGAGGCCGGCCGTGGCTAGGCAGCTGCCCGTCGATCCCCAGCCTGACCGCGACAAGACCGTCCGGCCGGATCAGCCCGGCCGGACGGTCTTGAAACGTTAGGCCTGCTGAAGGGTCAGGCCCAGGCTGCCCGCTTGGCCTGCGCCCAGCCTGCCTGTGCGCGGGCCTGCGGGCGGCGCTGCGGGAAACGGTTCGAGCCGGCCATGGCCGCTCCAGCGCCCGTCAGCTCGTCATTGAGGCGCCCCAAGGCGCCGAACAGGGCGGCTAGCCCACCGGTAATCGGGTGGCGGGGCTGCGTGGTCGTCGTGGTCGTCATCGCAATCACCTTCATCTGCATTAGGTGCGGTCCGTGCTGAGATCGATCGTGCCGGACCCGGTGACCCGCATCTGTGCCCCAGACGACACAACTCGCGTGTGCCACCTCACACCCAGGGCGCGGGCCGACTCCAGGACGTAGTCCCAGCACCGCCTCGCCAACCGGGACGCAGGCAGGCGGGAAAGCGAACTCAGCTGTACCCCGGACAGCAGGCACCGCGTTCGGCGCTTAGCTGTCGTGCAAGCCACCCGAGAAAGGCGGCCTGCTCGCATTTGCCCTTCGTCGCCGCCCCTCCTCGATCCACTCCGGGATGGCCTCCGGGTCGGCCCCGGCCAGTCGGCACACGTCCGCGGCCTGCCAGGCCAGCGCCTCGTCCAGCCCACCCTCGGAGAAGCCCTCGAGCAGGCCCGCGACCTCGGCGAGCAGGTCGGCCCGGCCGCCCGCGAGCTCGCGCAGCGCGGCCACCGCCTCGGTCTGCTCGGCCTTGCTCAACGGCCTCCACCGGGCGCGGCGCTGCGCCTCTCCCGTGAGTTCGGCGACGAGCAGCCGGTCAGCCTGCGGGCGATTATCGACCATGCGTTCTAGTATGGTGCGCTGGCTAGCCCGCAAGCCGGTGAGCACGTCCCCGGGGCAGCGCTGGCCCCGGCGCCGGGTTAGTGCCCGGCGGGGAACCGGATGATGATCTTGGCCGGGACCGGGGTGCCCCAGCGGCCCGAGTCCACGTAGGTGTTGAAGGCGGGCTGGCTGTGGGTCGTGAGCGTCTTCCACAGCAGCGTGGCGACGTCGGTCTTGTGCGTGCGGGCTAGCTCGTCGATGGAGTACTTGCCGTCGCTGGTCCAGTCCCAGTCGTGATCCGGCGCGGTCTGTGCGGTGGGGTCACTGGTCATGACAACAACCCCAGCAGATCATCTCCCGGCCCGCAAGCCTCCCGCCGACGGCGGCCCTTTCCGATCCGCCCCCAGGGCAGGCTCCGGGAGAATCTCAGAGACGGGCTCCGCGCTGTAAACGCGCTGGGCGAAGTCATCGAGCACGGCACGGCATCTCGCCAGCGCGGATAGGGCTGTCTCAGCGTTTGCCGCCCCGAGAGTGTCGCGCATGCGGATCGTTTCATTGCGTGCCGACAGCCTTTTCAGCGCTGCATCCTTTTCTCCCAGTGCGGCGTACCCGGAACGGCCTGCGGCTGCCGTGGCTTCGATCCCTGCCACGACATCGCTGCATTCGGCGATGATCTTCCCGTATTCCCGCGCCCGCGCCGCGTTGTAGGTCGCGATCAAGTCCGGCTCGCCCTCGATCGCCTCCGCCCGCAGGACCTGAGCCGAGCCGCCTGCCTCGCCGATCATGCTTCGCAAACGGCGAAAAGCCCTCTCCGCAGCCGCAGACGCGGGCAAAGCGGCAACGGCATTCGCTGGATATACCGCGCCTATCGCGGTCAGTCGGCGTCGGATCGTGGCCTTGAGCCCGGCGTGCACCGGCAACCGGTAGATAAGCACCAGCCAGGGAGCACGGCCGGGCCGCGCCGCCTCCGTCGCGGTCATCCTTTGCCTCCTAAACCGCGCCGAGCAGGTAGGCGAGCAGGATCACCGCAAACACGTACAGCAGGTACAGGTTCACGTCACCTGACTGCAGCGGGCGGATGGCATCGGCGAGCCATTCGACGGAGCGGACGATCGGCCGATAGAGGTACCGCTCGAATACCGGCGTCACCTGCGCCTCGTAATGGACCGGACCGGACCGGCCGGCTGGGTCGTCAGAGGCGCGGTGGACCGAAACCGACGGCCGGTATAGCGCGTCGAAGGTAACCCGAGTGGGAGCGGAGAACGTCATGGCCGAGTACTGCATCCGGGGCTTGAAGCTGACGATGCCGCCGTCCCAGACAGGAACCGAGACACTCGCGGCCCGCGGCCGTCCCGCCAGGAATATCAGCGCGGGGACGGCGCATGCGGCCGCGAGAAATACCGCTAGGTAGGTCGGCGAGAACGCGGAGAAGTCGGCGTGCGCCGGGATAACGGTGAGCTTGCCGGGCAGCAGCAGCGGACCGAGCGCGACCCCCGTGACCGTCCGCGCCGCCCGTGACAGCGCCGCGAGCATGACCGGGGCGCCGACGGCGAGCACCGCGCAGGCGACCGCGAGCAGCGCCGGTCCGGCGATCGGCTGCCCGGTTTCCCGCGCGGCCGAGGCCCGCCGGGTCCTCGGCATGCCGAGGTACGGGATGCCGAAGCCACGGACGAACGCGTAGATGGCGAGTCCTCCGGTGAGCCCGAGGGTTGCGGCGGCGAGCACGATGAGGATGGCGATCAGGTGGCTGCCGGTGCGGAAACCCTGGAACAGTCCCTGGAAGATCAGCCATTCGCTGACGAACCCGTTCAGTGGTGGCAACGCCGCGATCCCGAGCGTCCCCACGAAGGTGATCACCGCGCTGCGCGGCAGCCGGTGCACCAGACCGCCGAGCCGGTCCATGTCCCGGGTCTCCGTGGTGTGCTCGACCACCCCGGCCTCAAGGAACAGCAGGGTCTTGTAGCAGCCGTGGTTGGCGACGTGGTACAGCCCGGCGATCAGCAGGAAAGCCCATAGCGCCTGCTGCCGGTAGGCGTGGAAGATCATCGCCGCGCCGAGCGCGGTCACGATGATCCCGGTGTTCTCGATTGTTGAGAAGGCCAGGAAGCGCTTGATGTCACGTTCCCGCAGCGCGTACAAGATGCCGATAGCAGCGCTGATCGCCCCGGCGCCCATGGTGACCAGCCCGGGCCACGCGCCGCCTCCCGGGAGCAGCCGGAACGCGAACAGGGCGATGCCGTAGACGCCGAGCTTGACCACGACGCCGGACAGGAACGCGGACCCGTCCGCCGGGGCCACGGGGTGTGCCTCGGGCAGCCAGACGTGCAGCGGGACGAGCCCGGCCTTGAACCCGAATCCGGTGAGGGCAAGCAGGTACGCGGTGGCCCGCCAGCCGCCGGGCACCAGGTAGGCGTGGGCCGCTATCCCGTCCAGCTCGGTGGCGTGGGTCTTGGCCGAGAGGATCACGAACGCGGCCACGACCAGGAGGAAGCCGACCTCGGACAGGGCCAGGAACCAGAACGCGCCGCGGGCCGACTCGGCGCGCCGCGGGTGGCGCAGGATGAGCAGGTAGCATGCCAGGCTCATCGACTCCCACGCCACGAGGAACGTGACCATGCCGCCCGCGGCCAGGATGGCCAGGCAGGCTAGCAGGGCCGTGTTGTAGGCGCCCAGGTAGACCGCGGTACCCCGGCTGGCGTCGTGATAACGGGGCATGTAGAGGGCGATGGCCACGGCGACGATGCCGAGCAGCGCCACGAACACGCCCGCCAGGCTGGTGGCCTGAAGCTGCAGCGGCCCGCCGACGATGGTCTCGGCCGCGTGGCCGGGAGTGGCCACGGGCGTGTTGCCGTAGACGAGCGACCAGCCCCCACCTGCGACTGCGGCCGCGCCGCCAAGACCGGACAGGATGCAGCAGGCGCGCAGCCCCGGCCGCCGGGACCCGGTCAGGACTCCGGCCGCGGCCGCGGCGAGCCAGGCCCCGCCCGCGATGTAGAGGACGTCCAGGGGGTTCACGCTTCACCTCCGTACGGATCCTCATCGGCGATGAACGTCAGCCCGGGTGTCTTCTCGGCGAGCCGGCCCACGGCCACGCCGAGCCCGTGTAGCAGGGCCAACGGGCTGGGCGGGCAGCCCGGAATCCACACATCGACCGGGAGGACGTTGCTCACCTGGCCGTGCACGAACGGGTCGGCCGGGTATACGCCGCCGAGCGCGCAGGCACCGGTCGCGACCACCACCTTGGGTCCGGGCATGGCCTCGTAGGTCTTACGCGCTGCCACGTCGAATGCCCTCACCATCGGCCCGGTCACCAGCAGCAGGTCCGCGTGCCGCGGCGCGGGGGTGAAGAAGAAGCCGAGCCGGTGCAGGTCGTAATGGGGCGCGGTGAGCAGCCGGATTTCCTGCTCGCACACCGCGCATGAGCCGGTGTCCAGCGTACGGATGTGCAAGCTGCGGCCGAACTGGGCCGCGATCTTGTCTCGCAGCTGCCGCGCGGCCGCTGCCTCGTCCCGGCCGGCCGGGTCGGCGGTAGGGCCTCGCCGTGCATCGCCCAGCGCCGGGTTCACAGCTCTTCTCCGAGGATCGGGATTTCCTTGACGAGCGCCGAACGGGTGGTGGCGGCGAGCTCCCATTCGCCGCTCCAGGTGACCGCGCGCGGGGCCACCGCGGCGCACCGGCCGCAGGCGGTGCAGGCGCCGGGGTCAAAGACGAGGACGTCGCCCTGTCGGCGCAGCGCGCCCGATGGGCACGCGGCGACCATGCGGTCGGCAGTCTCACGGGTCAGCTGCCCGGGCCGGAACGCGGGCGGCGTCGGCAGGAAAGCCGATGAGCTGTCCGGTCTGGCCGGGTAGCGGGTGGTAACCACGCCGCGGCGCAGTCCCCTGGCGAACCACAGTGGCATCGCTCCTCACCTCCTTCGGCGGTTCACCGGGCCATTCCGGCGACGGTCAGCCAGAAGCTGGCCTCGATGATCGGAATGTCGGTGAATACGTTCTGCGAGCGGCACGCGTCGTCGAAGCCGCGCCAGTTGCGCACTGACCCGGGGCGCAGGCGCGCCCGGGTGATCCGCCTGTCCTCGTCCAGCGCGACCCAGGCCAGGACCTCGCCCCGCGACGACTCGGCCCAGCCGAGGCCGGCGCCGCCCGTTTCCCCGGACCGCTGGACGGGGGTCGGGGCGCGATCCGCGGCGGTGCCGGCGTCGAGGAACTCGTCTATGAGCCGGACCGACTCTGCTGCCTCGCCGAGCATCACCTGAAGCCGGGCGAACACGTCGCCGCCATCGGCGGTGACGACACTGACCGGGTGCTCGGCGTAGGGATTGCCGCCGCCGGGTTCTTCCCGGGTGCTCAGTCGCGCGTCCACGTCCAGCCCGGTAGCGCGCGCGACCGGACCGACCAGGCCGAGGCGGCGAGCCTGCTCGGCGGTGAGGATGCCGGTAGCCTCCAGCCGGTCGACAAAGGAGTTGGTGGTCAGCAGCGCATCGGCCGCCCGCCGCAGCTCGCCGTAAGCGCCGGGCAGCTCACGCCTGAGTACATCCCGGTCCGGGGCACGGCTGACCCCGCCCAGGTCTACGACGCCGAACAGGTACCGGTGGCCGAAGGCGGCCGCGTTGACCCGCAGCAGCCGTTCCAGCGCGATCTCCGCGGCGGATCGGCCCACGGTCAGCCCGGTCGCCTGGCACAGCGCGGCTATGGCGGCCGCGTGGTTGTACAGGCGCTCCAGTTCGAGCGCGACCGCTCTGGTCCGTGCCGCTCCCGGCGGGGCCGCGATGCCGAGCGCGGCCTCGGCGGCCGCGGTGAACGCCCAGCCGACGGCGACGGCGCTGAGGCCTTCGGCCCGCTCGGCCAGGAAGATGGCGTCGCGAGGCGTGGCGCCGCGCAGCCGCCATTCCAGGCCGCGATGCTTGTGCCAGGTGAACAGGTACAGGTCAACGACTTCCTCGCCGCTGGTCACCAGCCCGTAGTACAGGCTCTCCACAGCTACCTGGCGGACCGGCCCGAACGGGAACTCGAACGCCTGCCCGCCCACGGTGTGCGGAGCGTGGGCTTCCTCCGGAGGCTGCACTGGCCGGTGCCCCAGCCTGGGGAAGTCCGGCCCCGCGTGCGGCGGAAGCATGACCCGGTTGAGCGGCTTGCCCGTCGTCGGCTGGATGCCGAACTGCTCGTATATCTCGCATTCCTCGACGAACGCGGCGGGAGCGATGTCGGACAGCGAAGGGTACTGGTCGCCTTCGATCTCGGTCTCGGTGACGAGGTACCCGGACTCGTGCGCCCAGACCAGGCGCAGGGTCGGAGCGGCGCCGCCGTTGTCGGCGAACATGTCGGCGAGGCGGGTGCCGGCCGTCCCCGCGAGGGCGTGCGTGGCCGCCTCCAAGGTCTCGGGCAGCATGCGAACGGTGACCGTCGCCCCGGTGGCGCCGCCGTCCTTGACCACGAGGCCGCCCAGGCCGGTGAGCCGGCGTATCAGGTGCTCTCTGATCCCGGTGGCCTGCGGTTCGACGGTGGTCATCCGATCACCGCTATCGAGTGCCGCAGTACCGTGTCCAGGCCGGCCGGGATCCACAGCCCGAGGACCAGTAGCACCGACACGCCGAGGATCAACGGCGCCGCGGTCACCGCGGCTGCTGCGTGGTCACGGTACGGGCTGGACAGCTGCGGTGGCTTCCCGGTCACCATCCCCGCCGTGGTCCGTGCGAACGGCACGAACGCCAGTCCGAGCAGGGCCAGCAGGAGCAGCGGGAATACCGGGCTGCCGTGGGCGAACCCCGCCCGTACGATGGTCAGCTCGGACAAGAACAGGCCGAAGGGCGGTGATCCCAGAACCGCGAACGAGGCCAGCAGCAGCACCCCGCCGGTGACCGGCACCGCGGTCAGCAACCCGCTGACCTCATCTGCCTGCCTGGTCTTGTAGCGGAGGCTCACGTCACCGCTGGAAAGGAACAGCACCGCCTTGGCGATCGCGTGGTTGAGCATCTGCAGCAGCGCACCGTACAGGCCGAGGGTGCCGCCAAAACCGAGCGCGACCGTGATGATGCCCATCTGCTCGACCGATGAGTACGCAAACAACCGCTTGAAGTTGCCGCGTCGCACCATGAACATCGCGCCGATCACGATCGAGGCAAACCCGAAGGTCAGCAGCACCGCCCGTGGGTAGGTGTCGCCCAGCCGAGCCTGCGCGATGGCCAGGAACCTGATGATCGCGTACAAGCCGACGTTGAGCAGCGCGGCGGACAGCATCGCGCTGGCCGGACTGGGCGCCTCGGCATGCGCGTCGGGCAGCCAGGTATGCATCGGCGCCAGCCCGACCTTGGTGCCATAGCCCACCACGGCCAGCAGGAACGCCAGCCGAAGGCTCTGCGGGGCCAGCGCGGTCGCGTGCGCGAGCAGATACGGCCACGTCAGGCCCAGGTTCGAGCCGAGATGCAGGGCACTGCCTGAATAGAACAGGAACAACGTGCCCGCCAGCGCGATCGTGACGCCCAGGGAACTGATGATGACGTACTTCCACGCCGCCTCCAGCGACCTGGCCCGCCCCTCCAGGCCGACCAGGGCCGCACTGGCCAGCGTGCTGGCCTCCACCAGCACGAACAGCAGACCGAGGTTGCCGGTTTCCAGCGCCGCCAGCATCAGCGAGGCGAACAGGCCGAAGAACGCGAAATAAAGCCGGACCTGGAAGCGTCCCAGCTCGCCGCTGTCTTCTTGCGCGGCGATGTAACCGATCGAGCCGACCGCCGCGAGCAGCGTCACGCCGGCCAC
>JASHVM010000586.1:0-3271 GCA_030044595.1 Streptosporangiaceae bacterium | reverse complement strand
AACGCCTCGTCGGACAGCGCGGGCCGGCACAGCGAGGTGAGCACGTCAACCTCGCGCCGGGTGAGCTCGGGAGCGGCCGGGCGGCGCAGGTCGGCCTCCTCGGCGATGTCCTCCCGCGGGAGCCCTCCGATCCGGCAGCGGGCCGCGCCGAAGCTCAGCACGTCACCCTCGTCGAGGACCCTGCGGGCCACGGGCCGACCGTTAACCCTGGTCCCGTTGCGTGATAAACCCAGGTCGAAGACGTAGACGTAGGGGCCGCGGCGGACGAGTTCGGCGTGCAGCCGCGACACGCTCGGATCGTTGAGGCGGATGTCGGTGCCCTCGCCGCGGCCGACGGTTGTCACCTCCCCGCGCAGCGGTATCACCTCGCCGCTGTCTTCGATGCGGAGGAACGGTGTATCCACGACGGACCCTCCCGTCTTACGGAGCCGTTAGGGGTATCTCACCATCGGGTTACCCCGCGGGCCGCCGGTCTTACCGTGAGATCGCGTTTTGGTACCGCACGTCGTGGCTCCGGCCGCCAGCTGACCCCGGTAAACTTCCCAGCGGAAAGCCGGGAGGCACGTGCATGGCGAAGAGGCCGGCGAATGCTGGCTCGGACAGCGCTCGATCGGCCAGCGCCGGATCGGCCAGCGCCGGATCGGCCAGCGCTCGATCGGCCGGCGCTCGATCGGCCAGCGCCGACCGTGCTGACTCACCCAAGGACACCCTGGGGGTTGGTGCCCGCGTCCTGTCCTGGTTGCCGTACCTGCTCGCGCTCGCGATCGCAGCGGCCGGGCTGTTCGTCGCCTGGCAGGGACCGCGGCACGCCGGTCACGGCGCCGGGCTGGTAGGCTGCGCGCTGCTCGTCGCTGCGGCGGCGAGGCTGGTGCTGCCGCCGCGCTACGCGGCGCCGCTGTCTTCGCGGGGGAGAGCCTCCGACGTGCTGGCGTTCGCGGCGTTCGGCGCCGCGGTGCTCGTGGTCGCGATCACGCTGCCATGAGCAGTTGTCGATGAAGGGAACCGAACAGAAATGTCCAAGATCAAGGTAGCGAACCCTGTCGTCGAACTCGACGGGGACGAGATGACCCGGATCATCTGGCAGTACATCAAGGACCAGCTGATACTGCCCTACCTGGATATCGAGCTCGACTATTACGACCTGTCCATCCAGCACCGCGACGCGACCGACGACCAGGTGACGGTCGACGCCGCGCACGCCATACAGCGTCACGGCGTCGGCGTGAAGTGCGCCACGATCACGCCGGACGAGGCCCGGGTGGACGAATTCGGTCTGAAGAAGATGTACCGCTCGCCGAACGGCACGATCCGCAACATCCTGGGCGGTGTCATCTTCCGCGAGCCGATCGTGATCTCCAACATCCCCCGGCTGGTCCCCAGCTGGACCAAGCCCATCATCATCGGCAGGCACGCGCACGCCGACCAGTACAAGGCCACCGACTTCGTGGTACCGGGCCCGGGCACGGTGACGATCAGCTATGTCCCAGAAAGCAGCGACAACCAGCCGATCGAGCTGGAGGTCGCGAAATTCACCGACGGCGGCGTTGCCATGGCGATGTACAACTTCGACGACTCGATCCGCGATTTCGCCCGGGCCACGATGCGCTACGCGCTGAACCGCAAATTCCCGCTGTACCTGTCCACCAAGAACACCATCCTGAAGGCCTACGACGGCCGTTTCAAGGAGATCTTCGCCGAAATCTTCGAATTGGAATTCAAGGCCGAATTCGAGGCGGCGGGGATTACCTACGAGCACCGCCTGATCGACGACATGGTGGCTCAGGTGCTCAAGTGGGAAGGCGGCATCGTCTGGGCCTGCAAGAACTACGACGGCGACGTGCAGTCCGACATGCTGGCCCAGGGCTACGGCTCCCTCGGCCTGATGACCAGCGTGCTGATGACGCCGGACGGCCGCACGGTCGAGGCCGAGGCCGCGCACGGCACCGTGACCAGGCACTACCGGCAGCACCAGAAGGGCCAGCCCACCTCGACCAACCCGGTCGCCTCGATCTTCGCCTGGACGCGCGGGCTGGAGCACCGCGGCGTGCTCGACGGCACCCCCGGGGTCACCGCGTTCGCCCGCACGCTGGAGGACGTCTGCGTGCGGACGATCGAGGGCGGCGCCATGACCAAGGACCTCGCCCTGCTGGTCGGCCCCGGCACCCCGTTCCTGACCACCCAGGAGTTCTTCGCCGCGCTGGACGAGAATCTGCGCCAGGCGATGGGCTTTTAAAATCAAAATCAATTATCCCGAACGGGCCGTGGTTTCACTTTCCGGCCCCCTTCACGCGGATTCATCAGACGAAGGAGCACAATGTCACGTACCGGCAAGGTAACCGTCGTCGGCGCCGGGTTTTACGGGTCGACCACCGCGCAGCGGCTGGCTGAGTACGACATTTTCGAAGAGGTCGTGCTCACCGACATCATCGAGGGCAGGCCCGAGGGCCTGGCCCTGGACATGAACCAGTCCCGGCCGATCGAGGGCTTCGAGACCAAGGTGACCGGCCAGAGCACCGGCCCGGCCGGCGAGGGCTACGAGGCGATCGCCGGGTCGAACATCGTGGTCGTCACCGCGGGCCTGCCGCGCAAGCCCGGCATGAGCCGGATGGACCTGATCGAGGTCAACGCCAAGATCGTCAGGAACGTGGTGGAGAACGTCGCCAAGTACGCGCCGGACGCGGTGCTGATCATGGTGTCTAACCCGCTGGACGAGATGACCGCGCTGGCCGCCAAGGTGTCCGGCTTCCCGCGTCACCGGGTGATGGGGCAGGCCGGCATGCTGGACACGGCCAGGTTCAGCTACTTCGTGGCGGACCGGCTCGGCCTGCCGGTCGCCGCGGTGCGCACGCTGACGCTCGGCTCGCACGGCGACACGATGGTGCCGGTGCCCTCGGCCTGCACGGTGCAGGGCGAGTCGCTGTCCGCGTTCCTGCCCGAGGCCGACATCGACGAGCTCGTCGCGCGCACCAGGAACGGCGGCGGCGAGATCGTCGCGCTGCTGAAGACGGGCTCGGCGTACTACGCTCCCTCCGCCGCCGCGGCCCGGATGGCCCGCGCCGTGGCCGAAGACTCCGGCGAGATCATGCCGGTCTGCGCGTGGGTGGACGGCGAGTACGGGATCTCCGGCGTCTACTTGGGCGTGGAGGCTGAGATCGGCGCCATCGGCGTCCGGCGGGTGGTCGAGCGCGAGCTGACCGAGGCCGAACTGGCCGATCTGCGCACCGCGGCCGACGCCGTCCGCGCCAAGCAAGCCGACGTCGCCTCGCTCTGA
>JASHVM010000063.1:0-7988 GCA_030044595.1 Streptosporangiaceae bacterium | reverse complement strand
GTCGCGATCGCGATGCCCTTGGTGATCGCCTTGGTGGTGTTGCCGATCGCGTCCAGGTGGGTGAGCGCCACCGCGGCGTCGCCCTCCACGTCCCCGGACATCTCCGCGATGCCCTGCGCGTTGTCGGTCACCGGGCCGAACGAGTCCATGGACACGATGACGCCGACCGTGGTGAGCAGGCCGCCGCCGGCCAGGGCTACCGCGAACAAGGCGATGGTGGCGTTCCCCGTCGCGAGCAGGTAGGCGCCGAAGACCGCGGCGGCGATCAGCAGCGCGGCGTACGCGGCGGACTCCATGCCGCTCGACGTGCCGGACAAGATGACGGTGGCCGCGCCGGTCTCCGAAGCGTTCGCGATGTCCTGGACCGGCCGCCGGTTCATCTCGGTGAAGTACCCGGTCAGCAGCTGGATGGCGCTGGCCAGCGCGATGCCGATGAGCACCGCCCCGAACGCGATCCAGCGCGGGCTGCCGTGGTAGGCCGCGATGGCCGGGTCGGTGATGCCTTTCAGGTCGCTGAAGTGGGCGGGCAGGAAGGCGAAGGTGGCGATCGCCACGCCGACGGCCGAGATCACCGCGGACACGAAGAAACCGCGGTTGATCGCGGTCATGCCGCTGCGGTCGCCCTGGCGCGGCGAGACCACGAAGATGCCGATCACCGCGGTGATCACCCCGATCATCGGCACGATCAGCGGCCAGACCAGGCCGTCGTCGCCGAACGCGGTCTTGCCCAGGATCAGCGAGGCCACCAGCATGACCGCGTAGGACTCGAACAGGTCCGCGGCCATGCCCGCGCAGTCGCCGACGTTGTCGCCGACGTTGTCCGCGATCGTCGCCGGGTTCCTCGCGTCGTCCTCGGGGATGCCCTGCTCGACCTTGCCCACCAGGTCCGCGCCGACGTCGGCCGCCTTGGTGTAGATGCCGCCGCCGACACGCATGAACAGCGCCAGCAGGGCCGCGCCGAAGCCGAAGCCTTCCAGCACGTCCGGCGCGTTCTGCCGGTAGGCCAGCACCACCATCGCGGCGCCGAACAGGCCCAGGCCGACGGTGAACATCCCGGCCACGCCGCCGGTGCGGAAGGCGATCCGCATCGCGGGCCGCTCGCCGCCTTCTCGGGCCGCGGCCGCGACCCGCACGTTGCCCCGCGTGGTCAGCGTCATCCCGGTGAATCCGGTCAGCGCCGAGAACAGGGCGCCGACCAGGAAGAACGCGCTGCGGCCCCAGCGCACGCTGGTGTCGTCGGCGGGCAGCAGGAGCAGCACGAAGAAGATGATGACCACGAACACGCTGAGCGTCATGAACTGGCGCCGCAGGTAGGCGGCCGCGCCTTGCTGGATGGCGCGCGCGATGTCCTGCATCCGCTGGGTGCCCTGGTCGGCCGCGAGCACCTCCCGGACCAGCACGCCGGCTACGCCGAGCGCGAGTAGTGCCACGACCGCGACGATGACAACCCAGGTCAGGTTGGCGCCGCTCACACTGACGGAGGTTGCCGTCAGCGCGGGGACGAGCCTGAACATTCGACCTCCTGGAACTCCGAACGGAAGACGGTGCCGATCGGGAACAAACGAGTGGCCGGGAGTCTACGCACGCACAGGCCGAACCACGAACACCAGGCCGTTCCTAACAATTACGCAACCTTACCGTTATTTTTGCGATGAAAGACCGCAACACGAGCCGGCCACGGGCCTAGCTTACGGGCACGGCGAACGAGGGCCCGGCGCGGTCCAGCGCGTTCAGTCCGCGGCGGCCGACGACGGCCAGCTCATCCGGACGCTCACCCCGGAACTGGTCGACGAGACCCGCACATCATCGGCCAGGCCGGAGATCACGGCCAGGCCGAACCCCGCGGGGATCGCCATCGCGCTGTCCTGCCCGGGGGGCGCCTCGGCGGGACTGCCGCCGTCCACGCGGTCGTCATCGGCACTTGACGGGCCGGAGGCGGCAGCGGGGGCAGCGGGAGCGTGATCGCTCACCACCACCACGAACCGTTTATCGGCGTCGGTCATCTCGATCCTGACCGGCTCGGCCGGGCAATGCCGCCGGTGCGCCTCGACCGCGCGCGAGCAGGCCTCGCCCACGGCCAGGCGCACCTCATCAAGCAGCGCTTCGTCCACGCCGCTGCGCCGCGCGACGGCGGTGGCGACGAGCCGCGCCGTGCGCACGTGCGCAGGCAGCGGCGTGAACGTCACTTCGACGGTGGCCATCTCGGCAGGTTCCGCGGAACGCGCCGGGACTACTTCTCGGACTTCTTGGCCGCGATGGCCTCGTCCACGGTGTCGTGAATGCCGAAGACCTTGGTCAGCCCGGTGATCCGGAAGATCTTGAGTATCCGCTCCTGCGTGCAGACGAGGTCCAGCGAGCCGTCGTGTGCGCGCACTCGCTTCAGCCCGCCGACCAGGACGCCGAGCCCGGTGGAGTCGAGGAACTCGACCTTCTCCATGTTGACCACGAGCTGGTAGTTGTTCTTGTTGACCAGGTCGATGAGCAGCTCGCGCAGCCGCGGCGCGGTGTAGACATCGATCTCGCCCTCGACGTCGACGACCTCGATGCCGTCCTTGTTGTAGTGACCTAGCTTCAGATCCACAAATCCTCCAGCGCCATCAAGGCGTCATCTGTCGTCCTGCCCTGCGCCCGGACCGGCGTGGCCGGCGGCGGGGGGTGATCCTGTCGGCATTCAACCACGCTCCGGTGTCATGTCTATACGAAATCATGCCTTCGGGCATCCCCCAACGGGCGGCACGCGGAAAACCTGTGTCGACGGTCACGATCGCGCGCCCGCGGTGTAACACTAAGAGCCTGTGTCGACGACCACGCATGAACCCGCGCTCGCGGCGGGCGGGCCGCCCCCCGTGCCTTCGTGCCCCCCGGCCGGAGCTCCGGCGTTCCCGGCCGGGCTCGCCGCCGGTCATCCGGAAGCCGGGAGAAACCGGGCGCTGAGCATCCTGCTCGAGGACACCCGGGCGGGCCGGCCCGTGCACATCGAGTACATCCCGGCCCGGGCCGGGCGCGAGGTCCCGTGGCCGCAGTGGGTCCCGGCCGAGGTCATTGACGCCTTCGCCCGACGCGGCATCCGCGCCCCGTGGTCGCACCAGGCCACCGCCGCCACGCACGCTCAGGCGGGCCGGAACGTCATCCTCGCTACGAGCGCCGCGTCGGGTAAGTCACTCGGCTACCTGCTGCCCGCGCTCACGGCGGTCATGGCCGGCGACACGGTGCTCTACGTCACGCCGACCAAGGCGCTCGCCGCCGACCAGCTCGCCTCGATCCGGTCGCTCGCCCTGCCTGGGGTTCAGGCCGCCAGTTATGACGGCGACTCCAGCGCAGCCGAGCGGGCCTGGGCCCGCAGCCACGCCAGGTACCTGCTGACCACACCGGACATGCTGCACCGGTCGCTGCTGCCCGGGCACGCGCGCTGGTCAGGGTTCTTCAGCAGGCTGCGTTACGTCATCGTGGACGAGTGCCACGGGTACCGCGGGGTCTTCGGCTCCCACGTGGCACACGTGCTGCGGCGGCTGCGCCGGGTGGTCGCGCATCACGCCCCGGCCGGCGCCACGTCCCGGCCGGTTTTCGTGCTCGCCTCGGCTACCGTCGGGTCCCCTGGTGCCTGCGCCAGGCTGCTGACCGGGCTTGACGCCGAGGAGGTCACCGAGGATGGCTCGCCGTGCGGGCCGCTCGCGTTCGCGCTGTGGGAGCCGCCGCTGACCGGCTCTCGCGGCGAGGCGGGGACCAGGCTGCGCCGGACCGCCACCGCGCAGGCGGCGGACCTGCTCGCCCGGCTGGTCGGACAGAACGTCCCCACGCTCGCGTTCATCAGGTCGCGGCGCGGCGCCGAGGCGGTCGCCCTCGCCGCGCGCAGGTCACTCGGCGGGCGCGACGCACCCGAGGCCCGGGTCGCCGCCTACCGGTCCGGGTACCTGCCGGAGGACAGGCGCAGCCTGGAGGCCGCGCTCGGCGACGGGCGCCTGCTTGGTCTCGCGACCACGACCGCGCTCGAGCTCGGCGTGGACATTGCCGGCCTTGACGCCGTCCTCATCGCGGGGTGGCCCGGGACGTGGGCCTCGCTGTGGCAGCAGGCAGGACGCGCCGGGCGCAACGGGAGGAGCGCGGCCGCGGTGCTCATCGCCCGGGACGACCCGCTCGATACCTATCTGGTCCGCCATCCGGAAATACTGCTGCGGCATCCGGTAGAGGCGACCGTCCTGGATCCCGCCAACCCGTACGTGCTGGCCCCGCACCTGTGCGCGGCAGCGGCCGAGCTGGCCCTCACCGACCAGGACGCGGACGTCTTCGGTCCGGAGGCGCGCCCGGTCGTCGACGAGCTCACCAGGTCTGGCCGGCTGCGCCGGCGGCCGACGGGCTGGTACAGCATGCGCCGGGGTCCCGCCGCGGCGGGGCTGCGCGGTCTCGGCGACACCCCGGTGCGCGTGGTGGAGCAAGGGACCGGGCGGCTGGTCGGCACGGTGGACGAGCCCTCCGCTCAGCTGCTCGTCCACGACGGCGCCGTCTACCTGCACCAGGGTGAAAGCTACCTGGTCAACCGGCTTGACCTGGCCGACCGGGCGGCGCTGGTCGAGCCGTTCGACCCCGGCTACACCACCACCGCCAGGGTCGTGACCGAGGTCGACGTGCAGGGCGTGCTGCAGCACGCGACGTGGGGCGCGGCCGACGTCTGCTTCGGTGACGTCCAGGTGACGCGCCAGGTGGTGTGCTTCACCAAGCGCCGCGCCGATACCGGTGCGCCGCTCGGAGATACGCCGCTCGACCTGCCGCCACGGCACCTGCTGACGCGGGCGGTCTGGTGGACGGTCTCCGCTGCCGAGCGAGGCCGGCTGGCCTCGGCCGGAATCGATCTCGGCGGCGCCGCGCACGCCGCCGAGCACGCTTCGATCGGCCTGCTCCCGCTGTTCGCCACCTGCGACCGCTGGGACATCGGCGGCGTGTCGGCCGACCTGCACCCCGCGACGGGAAAGCTGAGCGTGTTCGTCTACGACGGCTGCGACGGCGGCGCCGGATTTGCCGAGCGCGGCTTCCAGGCGGCCCCGGACTGGCTCGGCGCGACCAGGCAGGCCATCTCGGGCTGTGACTGCGAGGCCGGCTGTCCCTCCTGCATCCAGTCACCCAAGTGCGGAAATGGTAACCACCCGCTCTGCAAGCCGGGCGCCGTCGCTCTCCTGGACGCGGTCCTGGCCGACCTGGCCTGATCCCGCCGGACCTCGGCATCGCCCGGAATCAAATCCCGACGCCCCGGTGACAACAGGCAACTTGATGCACTCTGTTCACAAAAGCGCGGAGCGGGAATGGCTTCGCGCGCTCCGGACGAGTAGCAGGATAAGTGCCGTATCGTCGCACGGCTGCGCAAAGCGCAGACAGCGCACGAGCCACGGCTGGGCCGCACTTATTACCGGGTGATACTGGGCAGTAGCTTTTCCTGCGTAGTTAGTGTTCACGCCGCGCGGGGTACGTCCTAACCGATAAGCTCAAGACGGCACGAGGACGTATGCGGTCGACACAAGTGTCCGATGCACTTAATATTGCGGACCCGATGGTCGATACGAGCGTCAGATGCCGCTAGACTTCGAATAGGACGGAGCCGGCCTCCCCCCCCAGGGCCGGACCGTGCGCGCGGCGCCCGCTCTCCCCCCCGGCGGGCGCCGCCTCCTTTTCAGCCGCGGGGGTGCCGTCCGGACACCAGCCGACGGCAACGACCCGGCGAGCCACTGGTTAACGGCATGTGATCGCGAGAACTGATCGAGATCACGAATCGGACACGGCACAGGTCTTTTCAGGCCGCCGATTTCGTCGTAGAACGGTGGTACGGACGTTGGAGCGTCCGGGCACGGCAGCCAGGTACCCACGCGCGACCAGCCGCGGGAGGCGTGTCAGGGCAGGTCAGGCCGACAATGGTGGCCAGAAGGCGACAAGGGCGGCCAGCCTGACTGACAGAGAAGGTGCACGCTTGGTAGCCAGGCATGACGTGCTGCGCGGCGGCGCCCCTGCCAGGGGCGCCGCTTCTTTTGGCTTTCTTCCTGATGGCCCGGCGCGTAATGCCTGGCGGTCCGGGAAGCGTAGACCTGCGATCGGAATCGCGGCACCACGACGCGGTGCCGGCACCGGTGCTGCCATGATGAGAACCAAGGCCATAACCTTGGTCTTCGGCCCGGCTCGGGTAGCCCCCAGGGGTGTCCAGCGCGGGCGCCGGTGACGGTGCAGGGGAGCGGATGGTCGTCCGCACGATGGGAGAGGGACGCAATGGCCCGCAGCGAAACGCCGGGATCGGCCGGCAGCGACCAGTCACTCGGGGATCTCGTGGCCCTGGCGGCCAAGGACATCTCCCAGCTGGTCAGGTACGAGATCGAGCTGGCTAAGTCCGAGCTCCGCGCGGACCTGCAGCGTATCGGCCTGGCCGGCGCGCTGGGCGGCTTTTCGTTCTACTTCGGCTGCCTGGTGCTCCTGCTCCTCTGCTTCGCCTACGCCTACGGCCTGATCGCGGCCGGCATCTGGGCCTGGGCGGCCTTCCTCATCGTGGCCGGCACCGTGCTGCTGCTGGCCGCGCTGGTGGCAGGGATCGCCTACCTGAAGGTGCGAAGGCTGTCGGGCCTGCGCCTGACCAAGAAGACCGTCACCGACGACCTGGGCATGCTGCGGCGCGAAGGACTGCTGCCCGAGGCCGGCCCTGACGGGCAGCGCCCCGAGGTCGGCACCGGGCAGCGCCCCGAGATCCCTGCCCGCAAGCCGCAGTGAGGTGAGCGCGATGGCCGTGGGCGCGGATTCCGCGGTGCAGATCAAAGGCCCGTGGGCGCACCGGACGGTCAGCGCCAACGGGACCCGTTTTCACATCGCCGAAGCCGGGGACGGGCCGCTGGTGCTGTTGCTGCACGGTTTCCCCGAGTTCTGGTGGGCGTGGCGCCACCAGCTGGCCTGGCTGCCTGAGGCGGGATTCCGCGCCGTCGCGGTGGACTTGCGCGGCTACGGCGGCAGCGACAAACCGCCACGCGGCTACGACCTGGTCACGGCCGCCTCCGACGCGGCCGGCCTGGTCCGGGCGCTCGGCGAGGCGAACGCCGTCATCGTAGGTCATGGCTGGGGCGGGCTGGTGGCCTGGACGCTGGCGGCCTACCACCCCAAGGTAGTCCGGCGGCTCGCGGTGGTGTCGATGGCGCACCCGCTGCGGATGCGGTCCGCGGTGCTCACCGACCCGCTCGGCCAGGGCCGCCGGACCAGCTACGCGCTCGGATTCCAGCTGCCCGCCATCCCCGAGCGGCAGCTGGTCCGGGACGGAGCCCGGCGGGTAGGCCAGCTGCTGGAGAACTGGTCGGCGCCCGGCTGGCCCGACGAGGTGACCGCGCAGATCTACGCCAGGGCCATGCTCATACCGTCGGTGGCGCACTCGGCGCTGGAATATCATCGCTGGCTCGCGCGTAGCGGCGCGCGCCCCGACGGCGTCCGCTACACGCGGCACATGCGCGCGCCGATCCAGGCACCGACGCTGCACCTGCACGGGGCGCTGGACAGCTGCGTGCTGCTGCGGACCGCCCGCGGCGCCGGACGGTACGTCGACGGCCCCTACCGGTGGCACGTGATAGACGGCGCCGGGCACTTCCCGCATGAAGAACGCCCGGAGGCCTTCGATACCGAGCTTCGCGGCTGGCTGGCCGATCCGGAACCGGAACGGTGACGAGGGATCGCGATCGGTCTGGCCGGCCGCGCAACGCGCGCCCGCGCGACGCGCTGGGGCGACCGCTCGGCCGCGGCCGGGCCGCCGGCGAAGCAAGGATTCCCGATGACCTCTTGCTGGCCGGGCCGGACGCGGCCAGGCTGGCCGACCAGCTGCTCCGCGCGGGACGCCCGTTTCACGCGCACGAGGTCCTCGAGGCGTCGTGGAAGTCCGCGCCACCGGGCGAACGCGACCTGTGGCAGGGGCTCGCGCAGGTCGCGGTCGGGCTGACGCACGCGCACCGCGGCAACGCCCGCGGCGCGGTGGCGCTGCTGCG